>JBFYTD010000035.1:0-9864 GCA_041300885.1 Anaerolineae bacterium
GTTTGCCGAGTTGCTGCCCAACATTGTGGCCCTGCTGATCTTTTCGCTGGTGTTGGTGCCGATCAGCCTTGCCGTCTTCCGCCGCGCGGTCCATCGGGCCAAGGTCGACGGCAGCCTGGCGCACTTCTAAACTGGAGCAGTCAGGAGTCCACGACAACAAAACACGGCGCTGCTGCCGCCCGTCGGTCGACGAGCGACAGCAGCGCCGTTGCATGTCCGGTCACAGGCTCAGTCAGGTCGCTGCAAGCGCAGGGCCGGATCGCCCAGCAGGGTAAACGTCTCGATCAGGTCCTGCATCAGGTCACGCTCGGCGCTCAGGTCGCGCTTGCCCAGCATGATCGCCTCGCCCACCGTCGGCGCGTCGCCGAACAGGTGGGTGTAGATGTTGCTGGCCAGTTCGCTCTGGTCGCTGGCCAGCGACTCGCTGGTAGGCACCAGGGCCGCTACCACACCGCCGTTGGGGTTGAACAACAGTTCCTCGCCCATGCTGGTGGCCTGCGGGTGGTGGAAGTAGCCCACCAGACAGGTCATGGTCATCATGAATGGCAGCGCTTGGTTGTTGAGAACCTCGGCATCCTCGGTGCGCAGGATCTTCTCCTGCGCCCAGACGTTCATGCTGCCGTGGCCCACGTAGGTCAAGACGCCGATGCCCTGGTTGAGCTGCTGGATCACCTCAGCGTTGGCATCGCTGGCCTGGCCCAGGTAGATTTTTTCCACCTCGTAGCTTTCGGGCAGGAAGTTGGCCGCCAGGTCGTCGCTGATCTCCTGGAAGGAGCTCTGTTTGTCGTCGGCCACAAACAGAGCCCGGCCGGACCACTCAGCCGCAACCGGGTCTTGTTCGTAGGCCAGGGTCTTAGCCACCACATCGGCCACCTGCTCGGCTGTCTGGGCCGGGATGCGCCCCACGGCCATGTCGGGCCGGTCGTCCTCGTCGTCCAGGCTGACGAACCAATTGTCGCTGGCTGTTTCGCCGACGAAGTGGGTTTGCAGCAGATAGGTCGGCACGAAGTTAGCGGTCGAGCCGGGCAGAAAGCCCTGATAATCGTAGCTGGCGTCGCCCGCCAACAGCAGGAAGCGCGGGGCTGGACCGGGCCAGTTGTCGCGCGCGTAGATCATGTAGTCGCGCATCGCGGCCGGATCGATCATGCCGCCGCTGAACGTGTCATACACATCGTCGATGCTCGCCACGACGACCCGCAGGCCCTGAGCACGCCGGAAGTCGATCAACGGCTGCAAGGCATCGATGAACTCGGCAGGGGCGATGGCGATGTAGTCGGCGCCCTGGGTGTTCTGGCGCAGATTGACGCCGTTGTCCGGCTGGATGGCCAGCGGCGCCAACAAAGCCGAGCGATCGGCCATGGCATAGCGCCGCAGCCCTTCAACCTCGCCATCCTCGAAGCTCAGCCCGGCCGGCCCAGCCTCGGCCCCGCCAACTGGCTGGGCCCCGTTGGGGTCAGTCACGTCCCACAGCAGAGCCTGAGCCGAGTCGACGCCTGCCACTGCCAGCGGCGCGCCGGCCTGAGCCGTAAACAGCAACTGTCCACCGCCCGCGTCCAGCGTACGGCTATAGGCCAGGTCGATCCGATCGAGGAAGATCACATCGACCGTGGCGCCGGTGTCGCCAGGCGCGACCAGAGCCAGGGTGTTGCCGGCCGGCTGGACGATGTCGGCTGACAGCGTGGCGGTAATAGTGCGCCTGCCCTTGCCGTCCCAGGCGCTCTCGGCCACGGGCGAGCCGTTGACCTTCAGCAGCGCCCGATGGTCAGGATTGACCGTCATGTCCTCGGTGTTGGCCCACAGCGACACCACCAGATCGACGTCGCCGCCAGCCCAGCCGGGCAGGTCGAAAGTCGTGGTGTAGGTGTCGGGCGCAAAGAGCGACTGCCACAGCCAGTGGTCGCTGCCGGCCGGCAACTGCGACAGGTAGAGGTGCGACTCCTCCAGCCGCTGCTGGGCGGTGAAGGTCGTCGCCGGCTGGCCTGCGGCTGGCGCAACGGCGCGCGCTGCGCTGTCCTGGGCCTGGTCGCCCCAACCCAGCCTGTAGACGTTTTGCTGACTATAGCGGCTATCGCGCGGCTCGCCATAGAAGATCACTTGCAGATCGTCGCCGCTGCCCTCGGCTGCGAGCGTCGCCGGCCGGCCAGCCAGGGTCAGGGCAAGCTGGGCAGGGTCCTTGCGCGCGGGATCAAAGCCGGCCGCCCGCAGCTCGCTGGCCGTCACGCGGTACAGGCCAGGCTGGTCCACCAGAAGCTTCACTGCGTCTACCGGCTGGACAGGGCCAGTGGGTTTGGCGGCAGCCGCAGGGGCGGCTGAGCGCGGCTGCCCTGTGCCGGTCGGCTCGGCGTCGCTGCCCGCGTCTGTGCGGCCACAGGCTGCCATCAGCAGCGCAGCGGTGAGCAGCAGAGCCAGCCAGGCAGCCAGCCTGAGTGGACGTGGGCGGTTGTTGTCAGTCGTCATAGATCATCCAATCTCGTCACATCGTCAGCCAGCCACTGGTTACTGCCCAACGGCTGGCGTTGTTGGTATCTGAGCTAGCGTCGCCGCCAGACGAAGAACACCACCAGCACCAGCAGCACAGCCCCACAGAGGCTGCCGCCGCCGATCACCATCAGCAGGCTGGAGGTATTGTCGCCGCCGTCGGAAGAGCCGGTCGGCCGCGGCGTAGCCGTCGGCCGCACCAACTGGGCCTGCGGTACGTCCGCCGGCGCGGGCGGGGCCTCGGCCACCATCTGCGGCGTAGCGGTGGCATCTGTCGCCGGGCTTGCGCTCGATTCATCGACCGTCGGAGCGCTCTCACCCTCGACCGGCGGCAGAGTCGGCGCTGGGTCCTGGGGGAGCGTCTGCTGGCCCTCGCCGCGCTGGGCGAGATCGGCGGCCATGGTGGCCGCGGCCTCTGCTGCCTGGTCCAGTTCAGCAGCAACCACCGGCGCGGCAGCAGCATCCGTGGCCGTTGCCTGAGGCGCTGCCGGCGTGACGCCTGCGGTCTGGCTGTTGGGCAGCGCGCTGGTGGCCGTGGCAGCCGGTTGGCTGGTAACGGTTGCGGCATCCTGCAGCAGCCGCGGCGTGGCCGTCGCTGCAGACAGCGCCGCTCCTCCTTGCTGTGGCGTGGCGGTCGGCGGCACAGGTGTGGCCGTAGGCAGCGCCGATGTGGCGGTGGGCACGGGCGTCGCCGTGGCTGGCGGTGAGGTGGGTGTTGGCGTGGCCGTGCCGCCGCCGGCCGTGGCCTGCCCGTTGTCAAGGTTTGCGGTTCCTCCGCTCGCTTCCAGTTCAATCAGCCAATAGTAGTAGACTTGTCCGCGCGTCAGGCCGCTATCTGTGTGGGTGTACTCGAAACCGGTGGTAGCAGAACCGCGCGCCGGCTCGGTATGGATGTCGGCGGCCTGGGCCGGATCGGCATTCGTGCCGCGCCGGATAAGGAAGCCGGCCGTGTTGGTCTCCGTCTCGGTGGTCCACCTGACGACGAGTTGGCTGGGGCTTGGTCCTTGATCGATAGCGAAGAAGCTGAGTCTGACATTGGCGCGCGCCGGCGCAGCGCTCAACAACGAAGCTAACAGAACGATGACAAGTGGGATGATGCGCATTGAAATACGGTTCATGGGTAGTGTTCTCTCTCCTTCAGCCAGATGACTGTGGTCGGCGGCAGCGAGCGATGGTAGCATAGGGCCAGAGGTGTGTCAAGCCTGAGACTCTCGATTGTTGCGCAGACCCCTCGAGTTTTCGTTGTCGACCACGAGTCGCTGTCAGCGCACAGAAACCCGAAGGGTCTCATTTCACTGTAAGTTGATGCGCAGAGCCGGATCGCCCAGCAGATCAAAGGTATCCATCAGGTCCAGGTTGCGCCCCGACGCCCATAACGCCTGTTTGCCAGCGGCCGTAGCCAGTCCCAGCGTGCGGACTCCGCTGCCAAAGACAGCCTGATAGAAGCCGCGATGCAACTGGTCATGGCCAGTGGCCACACCGAATCCGGTGGCGCCCCAGCCGGCCACGGATCCGCCGCCTGCCCAACCCAGCATCATGACTTCGATGCCGGTAAACGATGGATCGGCGAAGTTGCCGCTGAGGCAAGCCATATCCAGCACGATCGGCTGGCGCGCGCCGTTGTTGAAGCGGGTCACGTCGTTGCGGCCATCGTCGCGCGCCCGCAGGAGCGCCTCATGAGCCCAAGTGGTGACGCTGGCATGGCCCGTGTAGTTCAGGAAAACCGCACCGCCGTTGACCGCGGCCACGATGGCGTCGGTCGTAGCGCTGGCCGTTCGGTAGCGATACGATTCACCGCTGTCGTCATTGGGGTAGGGGTCATAGAAGACCCGGTTGGCCGTGTAGGGAGCTGGCACCAACGCTATGATCCCGTTGGTGATGGCTTCGAAGTTGCCGGCAGGGTCAGGCACGCCGTTGGCATCCCGAGCGTTGTCGGCGACAAAGGTCAGCGTGCCGCTCCACGCGCCGGGCGGCGGACTGCTCTCATAGCTGATGATTTTGTTGACCATTACCGTCGCCTCGGCCAGTGTTCTGGCCGGCAGCCGTCCCAGCGCCAGGTCAGGCACGCGATCGGCGCCGCTGACGGTCACGAACTCGTTCTCGACGGCTACCTCGCAGACCCACGGATCGACGCAGGCGAAATACGTGGGCACCAGGATCGGCTGCGTGGCCAAGCCGGTGCGCATGCGGTAGTCAAAGTGCGCGCTGCCCAGCAGCGTCAGATAGGATGGCGCAGGCCCTTGCCAGTTGCCATAGGCATAGGCGACGAAATCGCGGATTGCGAGCGGGTCCAGCCGGCCATTGCTCCACTCATCGTAGACATCCTGAATGTCTACCAGGGCCACCGACAGGCCGCGGTTGCGCCGATGGTTGGCCAGCGCCTCGGCCGCGGGCCACAGGTCGCGGTGGACGATCAACAGGTAGTCGGCGCGGTTGGCCGGGTTTCGCCAAGCCGAGCCTGTATCGCGGCTGAGCGGAGCTACGCTTCTGACGGCGGCAAGTCGCACCACCTCGTAGCTGCGTGAGACAGCGCTGGTACGGCTGAAACGCACGCTATAGACTGCACCGCTGGCCGGCCCGGACAATCCGACAAGCGGCAGATAGACCTGGTATTGGCTGACTACGGCAGTCGGCGCTGCTTCACCCTTGTCGGGCTGAGCAGCCATCGGCGTCGCCTGCAAGCCGATCAAGCGCACAGGTGCAACTGGAATAGTCACATCGAAGCCCAACACGTCCTGCGCCCTGAAGCCCTGCACCTGGAACTCGCGCCGACCTCCACCCTCAGCCGTGAACGAGACATGATCGCTCAGCGCAAGAAGCGACTGGCGATAGTCGATCTCGATCCAGTCGAGGAAGGATCGGTCGATCACCACGCCTGGCAGCGCGTCAACGACCAGCGTGATGGTATTGAGGTCACGCCGCAGCCACGTGGCTGACACCAGAAACTCCTGCTGCACAGCAGCAAGGCCATCCCACGTCAGCGTACCCACGGTTTGGCCATTCAGCTCGACCCGTACGCGGTGATCGGGATTGACTGAGAGGTTGTTCAGACCGCCCTGCAAACGCACCCTAAGCTTGGCGCTGTACCCACTGGTGACTACTCTTGGCAGTGTCGCAGAGATGCTATGGATTGGCTGCAGAAGGTTGTTCAATTCTGCCCAATACCAGCGCGGGTAGGACGGCATGACGGGATAGGGGGGCAGGTCGTTGCGGAAGATGAAGTCCTCATCCAAACGCTCCGTGGTCCACGTGGTGGTGTCAGTGGCCGCGCCAGCCGGCGTGGCATCGCTGGTGGTCATGCGCAGGCCGGGCGTATCTCCTACACTCAGCCAATACACGTCAGTTTCGCTATAAATGGTCGGCTCGATCTGCGCATAGAACAGCAGCGCCTCGTTCGCCTCGAACTGAGCGTCGTTATCGCCGACAAAATGGGCGGCCACCTGTTGGCCCTGGGTCCAGACCTGCAAATAGGCAGGGTTGCCCGCGGCCAGCGGGGCCAGTTCGGCGCCCTGCAGATCGGCCAACGTGACCTTGACCAGCCCACTGCTGCGCAGGGAGGTCTTGAACCAGACGCGTGACGTGTCGCCAGGGTAGACGGTGTCGGGCGCGCGGCCGCTGCTCAGCGGCTGGCCGCGCTCGCTGCGCCAGGCAAGCGCCTGGTCGTAGTTGAGCAGTTGGTCCTGTAAGAGTGGATCGAACAGATCGGGGGGCGCAAGGGCGTGCGGGGCGCCGACCGCCGCGCCAGGGAAGACCGCCTCGACTCGCAGCGTGCGATAGACGCGCAGTGCGCCCTGGGCCGGGTTATATTGCACGGGCTGGATCAACACGCGAGCCACGCGCTGGCCGCGCACGAAGGCAGTCTCGTCCACCGACACCACCATGGCCGGCTGAAATTGGTCAACTGTATACGCCGGCGCGTCCCAGGTGAACTGTTCCTGCACGCCGGCCATTGGATCGGCCGCGCCGCTGTCCGGGTCGCGCTGCACCACGTGCGCGGGGCTGGGGTAGACGGTGTAAGTTCCCGGCAGCTCCTCGATCTTGGCGTCGAGGATGCGCAGTTCGACCTCGCCCTCAATCGGGATGCCAAGCATGAAGCTGGTTTGGGGTAACTCAGGTTGGCCAACGGCGCCCGCGGACACGTAGCCAGAAATGCTCAGGCGCTGAAAAACCCGGCCCTCGGCCTGCACCTCTTCCACCGCGGGCAAGGGTACATCAATCTCGAAAACCAGCCTGGCAGCATCTGCTTCCACCACGCGCAGCGCGGCCTGTTGGGCCGGCGCCTCCTGGCCTGAGACGCCTGCGGGCAGCAACAACCCTAACAGCATAATCACCACCAGCCCGCTTCTACTCAAACGATCCATTGCGCGCTCCTCATAGACAACGTAACTACAACAGCCGTTGTGACGCTCATATCAGTTCGATTGCATCCCGTGAACATGGACGGGGGCATGTGTTGAGACGCCCACCCTGGTGGAATGGTTCCGTCTGCATGGCCAACCGGCGCCAGGGCAACTCCCATGGACCATGCAGCGCCGGCGGCGAATTTCACGGTTGTCATGTAGCACTATGCGTGTTACAATAGCAGTGTCGGCGGCCAGAATTGGTTGCCCTCCCGACCCATCACCAACGGACTTGCCATGACTCAAGCAAAGATCGATCCACAACTCAAGCAGACCTTGCAGGCCCAGCCCGGCGCTGAGTTCTTGCTGTTGCTGCGCGTCGACCAGATCGACGTCAGCCACAAACAGGCGCTGGTCGCACGCGGCGTAACCATCCGGCGCAGCCTGACGCTGGCGCCCACCTTTGCGGTCACGTGCAGCGGCGCCGCGGGGCTGAGTCTGTTGGACCTGCCCTGGATTCTCTCTGTGGAAGAGGATCGTCCGGTGTACGCGCTGTAAAGCCACACGCAGCCTCGTTTAATGGTGATACAACACCCAATCGTACGACCAGCTCGTTAGGAGGCACGCATGAGCGAGACCTTTTTGACCCGTATGGCTAGCAGCGGGCCCGATCAGATGGTACAGGCTATCGTCCAGTACTCCAGTGCAGAGACGATGCAGGCGTTCAACGACACGGCTAAAGCGGCCGAGGTGGGGATCGCCATGGGGCCGCAGTTTGAGTTGATCCCAGCCCAGCCCGTCACCGGTACCCCCCAGGCGTTGATGGAGCTGGAGCAACAGCCCTTCGTGGAGCGCGTTTGGGAGGACCTGCCGGTCTATGCCCTGCTGGATGTGTCCGTGCCCAAGGTCCATGCGCCGCACCTCTGGGACCTGGGCTTCGACGGCACCGGGGTCAAAGTGGCGGTGATCGACACCGGCATCGACCCGAACCATCCTGACTTCGGCGATCGCATCCTGGAGGCGAGGGACTTCACCAACAGTAAGCCAGGCGGCGTCGACGGCAATGGCCATGGCACCCACGTGGCCGGCATCATCGCCGGCAGCGGCGAAGCCTCCGGCGGCCGCTATATCGGCCTGGCGCCGCAGGCCCAGCTTCTGGTGGCCAAGGTGCTGCGCGACAACGGCAGCGGCATGACCAGCGACGTGATGGCCGGCGTGGACTGGGCCGTCCAGGCAGGCGCGCACGTGCTCAATCTCTCGCTGGGTTCCAACGGCCCCTGCGACGGCAGCGATGCCCTCTCCACCATGTGCGACGCGGCCGTCAACCAGGGCGTGGTGGTCTGTGTGGCGGCCGGCAACTCAGGGCCAGGCGCCAGCACGGTCGGCTCGCCCGGCTGCGCCCGCAACGTCATCACCATCGGCGCCACCAACGACAACGACCAGATCACCAGCTTCTCCTCGCGCGGGCCGACCAGCGATGGCCGCGTCAAGCCCGACCTGTGTTTCCCCGGCTTCAACATCATCGCCGCGCGCGCCCAGGGCACGTCTATGGGCTCGGTGGTCGATGCCCGCTACACGTCGGCTTCCGGCACCAGCATGGCCACGCCCCATGCGGCCGGCGCGGCTGCTCAGTTGCTGGAGGCCCTGCCAGGCATCACGCCGGCCCAGATCAAGCAGCGGCTGATGGCTACGGCCATCAACCTGGGGCTGGACGCCAACACGCAGGGCACAGGGCGCGGGGATGTCAAGGCAGCGTTTGAGTATGCGGTGACGCCGCCACCCCCCCCACCCCCCCCACCACCACCACCGCCGCCACCGCCGCCGCCACCGCCGCCGCCACCGCCTGGTGGAGGCTGTTCGCCCTTCGGTGGCAGCGCATCGGCCCAGAGCAGCGGCGCGCGCGCCTTCTGGTGGATTCTGGGCATCTTGCTGCTGCTGTGCCTGTGTGTCGCGTGCGCCGCGGCGGCGTTGATCGCTGTGGGCGTATCTAGCTGGTAACAGACCGTCCGTCTGCTAGCTGGACCAACAGGCTCTACAGGCTTACGAAGACTCAAAACGGCGCCTGGCCAATAGCCAGGCGCCGTTTGCGTATGCTGTTGAGGACTGCTCAGCGCAATCGGTCAAAAAGATCACTCTCCACGCCGTCAGGCAGGCCCACGGTCGAGCGGGCCAGTCGGAAGGTCTCCTGCCGGAACCAGCGATCGGCCAGCACCTCTTCGGGCGCTGTGGCGTAGCGGCTGGCGTCGCCCACCTGGGAGGCGTGGCAGAGGATGCCCTGGCGCTTCTGTTCGACATGGTCGCCTATGTCGATGACAGTGCTGATCTCGCTGGCAGGATAGCCCACGAAGGGGAAGGGCACGCCGTCCATCATCACGGCCGCGGGCCGGCCTTCGGGGTTCCAGGCATCCAGCATCTCCTGCGGCATGACCCGATAGTAGAGCTTGCTGACCTGGTGGGGCTGGCAGGCGTCGCGTTCGGGAAAACAGTCG
Organism: Anaerolineae bacterium; assembly: GCA_041300885.1. Classification (GTDB taxonomy): domain Bacteria; phylum Chloroflexota; class Anaerolineae; order JAAEKA01; family JAAEKA01; genus JAAEKA01. The sequence goes on from JBFYTD010000035.1 coordinate 9,308, forward strand.
GGATCGGCCGCCAGCTCATAGGCCGCCGCAGCCCAGCGATGCACGGCCAGATGGTCGTAGTGGCCGTAGATGCCCTCAGGGCCGAAGGTAATGATCACCTGGGGCCGGAGCTGGCGGATTAGGGTGACCAGCTTACCCACAGCCTGGCCCTGGTGGACGATGGGCAGTTGGCCGTCCAGGTAGTCCAGGAAGATGGGGGGGTAGATGCCGTAGGTCTGGCAGGCGCAGCGCAGCTCGCGCTCGCGCACGGCCGGCAGGTTGGCGGGCGTGGCCAGCTCTGGCAGGGCGATCTGCCCCGCCTCGCCGCGCGTGGCCGTCACCAGATACACGTCGCAGCCCTCGGCCGCGTATTTGGCCAGCGTGCCGCCGGTGCCGAAGGCTTCGTCGTCGGGATGGGCGAAGACGGCGAGCAGCGTGAAGGTACTCATGCTTGATTAACCCGCAACCTGAACTTCCTGTGATCCGTCGGCTCCTGTATCAACGATGGCAACAACAGGGCCAAAAGAGAGCGCCTCGTCGGGGTATCCGAGACGAAGGGACAGTGCCGGCATCGATGG
>JBFYTD010000378.1:0-3524 GCA_041300885.1 Anaerolineae bacterium
CACCAACAGCGCCGCGCCGCCGCGCCTGGGGTCGCCGACAGCGGCAAAGCCGTCCCCCTGGCGCGCCACCGCGTGCGCGCCGCCGAAATACATGTGGCGGGTCTGCCAGCGATTGACCGTGTAGCCCGCTGCCGCCAGCGCAGCGATGGCCGCAGGGTCGTTGCCGGCCTCCACCTGCATGACTCCCTCCTCGAAGTGAATGCGCGCGGCCTCGACGGCTTGATCCAGGGGCAGTTGGCAGGCCAGGCTGTTGAGCAGCACCTGGACGATCGCGCTGCGGATGCGGTTCGCGCCGCCGCTGCCCACGGCCAGCAGCGGCGCGCCGTCACGCAACACTACCGTCGGCGCCATCATCGAGGGGATGCGCACCCCCGGCGGCGACTTGTGGAAGCCCTGCGGGTGCAGGTCGGTCTCGCCCAGCATATTGTTCAGGATCACCCCCGTGCCCGGCACGATGAAGCCCGCGCCCTCGCCGCCGCTGGTAGTCAGGCTCACCACCAGGCCGTCCTCGTCCATGACCGAAATCTGCGTGGTGCTGGGCATGGCCGGCGGAGCGGCATCCAACGCCCGCTCGGCCACCGGCCGCGCCAGCAGATCGCGCAGCGTCCCCTGCCAGCGCGCCACCGTGGCCGGGCCCAGCAGGCGGGCCGTCTGCTGGCGCGGCAGCAGCGCCTGCGCCTCCAGCTCGCGCCGGGCCAGATGGGTGACGCGCATGGCCTCGGCCAGCAGCTCCAGGTAGCCGGCCGAGCCACAGGGCAGCGTCTCCAGGGGAAAGCCGTCCAGCAGGCGCAGGGTGAAGGTGATCAGCAGGCCGCCGCGGCTGGGCGGCGGGTTGGTCAGCACGTCGAACTGACGGAAGGTGGAAGCCAGCGGCCGGTAGCGCCGCACCCGATAGCGGGCCAGGTCTTCAGCCGTCAGCAGCCCGCCGTGGGCCTGCTGGTCAGCCACAATCGCCTGCGCCACGTCGCCTCGGTAGAAGAGCCGCGGCCCCTCCCGGCCCAGCGCCTCCAGCGTGTCGCCCAGCGCGGGCATGCGCACCAGGTCGCCGGCCGGCCGCAGCCCACCCTCCGGCCGGCCGAAGATCGCCGCGCACTCCGGGGTCAGCAGCAGGATCGGCTCGATCAGCCCGCCGATGAAGGCCTGGATCTCGCTGATCGGGCAGCCCTCGCGGGCCAGACGAATGGCCGGCTCCAGCAGCACGGGCAGCGGCAGCCGGCCGGCCTGCTTGGCCAGGCTGCACAGCCCGGCGATGTTGCCCGGCACGGCCACCGCGCCGCGGCCGACGTAAAAATGCTGGCGCGACGGGCCGTAGTCGACGGTGATCTCCTGGAAGTCGATTTCGTCGGGCGAAAACTGGCGCGCCCGGCCCAGCCCCGGCCCCGTGCTGAAGAAGTCCAGCAGTTGGCTCTCGCCTCTGGTCGCGTCGTAGACCAGGGCGAAGCCGCCGCCGCCGGTGGCTGACAGCGTGTATTCGCTGATGAAGGAGGCGAAGACGGCAGCCACGGCCGCGTCGACCGCGTTGCCGCCCTGGGCCAGCATCTGCGCGCCCGCGGCCGCGGTCAGGGGATGGCCGGCCGCGATGGCGCCGCGTTTGGGATGGAAGGTTGGGGTCAAGCTCGTACTCCGCTCCAGCGGGCACGGTCAGGAGACCGGCCCGAGCAGTGATGACAGCGGGCACGGTCAGGCCCACTCCGGCAGACCTCCGGGGTGCTGCGCAAAGACCGGCCCGAGCGAGGTTGATCTATAGTTCTGCGATCACCTGGCCGATGCCGGCCGTGTCATAGCCGCCCAGGGCGTTCACCGTGGCCGCGAACTCCGGCGAGCGAATGACGGCCAACAGCGGCGCCAGCAGCTCGCCGTGATAAAAGCGTCGCGGGATGACCAGATCGTACTGCTCGTTGAACAGCGGCACGAAGTCCAGCCCCAGGGCGCGGGCCGCAGCCAGAATGCCCAGCCCGCAGCCGGCCATGCCCGACCCTACGGCGGCCGCTACGGCCAGGTGGGTGAACTCCTGGCGCTCGTAGCCCTGCACCTGGCGGCGCTTGACGCCCAGCTTGGCCAGCTCGAAGTCCAGCAGCACGCGCGTGCCCGCGCCGCGCTGGCGGTTGATGAAGCTCACGTCGGGTCGGGTCAAGTCCAGCAGGCTGGCGACGCCCTGCGGATTGCCGGCCGGCACGATCAGACCCTGCACGCGGCCCACGAAGCGCAGCAGCACCACGCCGTCGGGATGGCCCTGCGCCCGGCTCAGGCCCAGCTCGTGGATCGTCTTGACGTTGTACTGGCCCGTCTCCTCGTCCAGCAGGTGCGAGCCGGCCAGGTGGGCCTCGCCGCGCTGCAAGGCCAGCAGCCCGCCGTAGCTGCCGACGTTGGACGAAGCCAGCGTCAGCTCCGGCCGCAAACGCCTCAGTTGATCGGCCAGCACGTCCAGGGTCATGTCGTGGCTGCCGATGCTGACGATGGTGTTGCGCACCGTCTCCGGCGGCCGCAGCAGTTCGACTGTGACCGCCGCGCCGGCGTGCTCGCCCTCGCTGAAGCGGGGCAGGCGCACGATGCCGTCGGCCCGCACCAGCGACATGATCACCCCAGCGCCGCGCTGCAAGGGGGTGGCCACCACCTGCTCGCCCACCTGCCCCACCGTCACGCGCAGGAACTCGTCCTCGCCCATGGGGGAGTAGACCTTCTGCGTCAACTTGGCCGTCATCTTGGGGCGCTCGGGCGGCAGCAGGCCCAGCATGGCGTAGATCAGCGGCTTGACCAGCAGGTCGAAGGTCATGGCAGCCGCAGCCGGATAGCCGGGGATGCCGACGATGGGCTTGCCTTGCCCGCCGGTCTCGATACGCTGCGCTACTCGACCGGCGTCACGCGCCCGCGCCACGCCCAGCACCACGGGATGGCCGGGGCGGATGGCGATGCCATGCACGATCACCTGGCCCAGGCTGTCGATCACGCGGGCGGTAAAGTCCTCGGAGCCGGCCGACGAGCCAGCGTTGATCACCACCAGGTCGTGGTCCTCCAGGGCTGAGGCCGTGGCGGCGCGGATCGTATCGAAGTCGTCTGGAATGGGGTCGAATCGGCTGACCACACAGCCCCACTCCTCGGCCAGCGCGCCCAGCACAATCGAGTTGTACTCGACGATGTCGCCCGGCTTCAGCGCGTCCAGCCCGTCCAGCGCGTCCAGCCGCACCAGCTCGGTGCCCGTGGGGATGATGGCCACACGCGGCCGGCGGCGCACCGCCAGATGCGTATGCCCGCAGCCTACAGCCGCGCCCAGGTCGGCCGGCCGCAAGCGGTGGTTGGAGGGCAGCACCAACTGCGTCGCCACGATGTCCTCGCCCATGGGCCGCACGTGACGCCAGGGGGGGATCGAGGCGAGGATTTCGATCTCACCCTCACCCCCCCGGCCCCCCTCTCCCTCAGGGCGAGGGGGGAGCGTCGCGCGTGCTTCCGTGCTCCCCTCTGCCTCAGGGCGAGGGGGGAGTGTCGCGCGCGCCTCCGTGCTCCCCTCTCCCAGAGGGAGAGGGGCT
>JBFYTD010000379.1:0-3520 GCA_041300885.1 Anaerolineae bacterium
GGGCTGGACATGCTCAACAAGCTGCAGCGTGAGTCGGCCGTGCCGGTGGTGATCACCGACATGGATATCAAGAGCGTGCGCCAGGTGGACGACAAGCTGGTGCAACTGGCTAAGCAGCTGCACTGCCCCATCGTCACCAACGACTTCAACCTCAACCAGGTTGCGCAGTTACAGGGCGTCAAGGTGCTGAACATCAACGCGCTGGCCAACGCGGTCAAGGTGCTGGTGCTGCCCGGCGAAACGATCCATGTCCAGGTGATCGACGAGGGCAAGGAGATGGGCCAGGGCGTGGGCTATCTGGACGACGGCACCATGGTGGTGGTAGAGAACGGCCTGCGCTATATCAACCGCGCAATCGACGTTCAGGTGACCAAGGTCTTGCAGACCAACGCCGGCCGCATGATCTTCGGCCAACCAATGCTGGATGGGAGTTAGCGCATGGCGCTTCAGGTTTACAACACGCTGACCCGGCGCAAGGAGCCCTTCGAGACCATCGAACCGGGCAAGGTGAGCATGTACGTCTGCGGTCCGACGGTCTACGACAAGGCCCACGTTGGCCATGCCATGTCCGCCATCGTCTTCGACATGGTGCGCCGCTACCTGCAGTACAAGGGCTACGACGTTATCCATGTCATGAACTTCACCGACGTGGACGATAAGATCATCAAGCGCGCCCAGGAGACAGGCGACGATCCCTTCGCCATCTCCCAGCGCTACGTGGACGAGTTCCACCGCCACATCGACGAGCTGCGCGTCCTGCCCGCCACCGTCTACCCGCGCGTGTCTGACACGATCCCCGAGATCGTGGAAATGGTGCAGACTTTGCAGGAGAGCCGGTACGCCTACCCCACCGACGCCGGCGTGTATTTCCGCGTGCGGCAGGACGACGACTACGGCAAGCTCAGCCGGCGCAAGCTGGACGACGTGCTGGCCGGCACACGGGTCGAGGTAGGCGAGAACAAAGAAGACCCTAACGACTTCGCCCTATGGAAGGCGCAGAAGCCGGGCGAGCCGGCCTGGCAGAGCCCGTGGGGTCCCGGCCGGCCCGGCTGGCACATTGAGTGCTCGGCCATGGCGCTCAAGCACCTGGGCGAGCGGATCGACATCCACGGCGGCGGCAACGACCTGATCTTCCCGCACCACGAAAACGAGATCGCCCAGACCGAGAGCTACACCGGCCAGTCCTTCGCGCGCTACTGGATGCACAATGGCATGTTGCAGCTCAGCGGCGAGAAGATGTCCAAGAGCCTGGGCAACTTGGTGACGGTCGACGAGTTCCTGGCCGACCACGAGGCCGACGTGCTGCGCCTGCTGATCCTCTCCAGCCACTACCGCAAGCCATTGGCCTTCAACGCCACCGTGATCGAGGACAACGCGCGCGCGCTGGCTCGCCTGCGCAGCGCGCTGCGCCCTGCGGCCGGCCAGGCCGCCAGCGGCGCTGAAGCTGACGTCCTGGCCGCAGCCGCGGCCCAGGCGTACGCCGGCTTCGGCGAGTCTATGGATGATGACTTCAACACGGCCGGCGCGCTGGGCTACCTGTTCGAGCTGGTGACGGCCATCAACCGGGCGCGCGATGCCGGCGTCGGCGGCGAGCCTTTTGCCGCGGCCCAGGCCATGCTGCTGGAACTGACCGGTGTGCTGGGGCTGCAACTGGAGACCGCCCAGCCGCAGGGCGCCGAGGCTGCGCCTTTCATCGAGCTGCTCTTGGAATTGCGGGCCAAGCTGCGCGTCGTCAAGCAATACGCCCTGGCCGACGAGGTGCGCAACCGGCTGACCGACCTGGGCGTCGTGGTCGAGGACACGCGCGAGGGCAGCACGTGGCGGATGGAACGGTGAAAGGACAACACCCAACTTGCCGATTGAAATCCTTTACGGCCGCCACGCAGTGCATGAGGCGCTGCGGGCGCGGCGACGCAAACTTTATGCCTTGAACCTGGCGGCTGGCGCCAAGCAGACTGGCCTGGTGGCGGAGATCGTCCAACTGGCGCAACAGGCCGGTTGTCGCGTGCAGCCGGTGGAAAAGTCGCAGTTCGAGCGCGCGCTGCCTGACGTGAACCACCAGGGATTGGCGTTGGAGACCAGCCCCTATCCCTATGTGACGCTGGACCAGATCCTGGCCCGGGCCGGGCAGCGCGGCGAAGCGCCGCTGCTGTTGATGCTCGACCACCTGGAGGACCCGCAGAACGTCGGCACGCTGCTGCGCACGGCCGAGGCGATGGCGGTGCATGGCGTGATCCTGCCCGATCGGCGCTCGGCCGCCATCACGCCGGCGGTCTGCAACGCGTCGTCGGGCGCGGTCGAACATCTGCTGATCGCCCAGGTGACCAACATCGCCCGCACGCAGGACGAGCTGAAGCGGCGCAACGTTTGGGTCGTCGGTATGGACGACCGGCCGGAGGCGCAGGAGCTGTTGCGCAGCGACCTGAGCGGCGCGTTGGCCCTGGTGGTCGGCGCAGAAGGCAGCGGGCTCAGCCGGCTGGCGCGCGAGCAATGCGACTGGCTGGTGCGCATCCCTATGGCCGGCCAGGTCGGCTCGCTCAACGCGGCCGTGGCCGGCTCGGTGGCGCTGGTGGCTGCCCGCTCGGCGCGCACGCAAGTCGCGTCAGCAACGTGATGCAGTCACTCTGCTGGTACACAAGAGCATCAATAACTCGCCAGTAACTGCTCCAGCCGGTTCCGTGAACCGGCGGCGTTGTGGGCGCAACTATCAATACACTCGTTCTCAACGACGAGAAATCGAGGAGGCATTCTGATGGCATTTTTGATGGACGAGGCCGTGGTCGAGGCCATCCCCATGTGGGACACCACCCCTGACCCGCGCCGTGAGTTGCGCCAACAAGACAGCGAAGTCTTTGAGGCCATTCAAACCGAATATCGGCGCCAGAGCAGCGGCATCGAACTGATCGCATCCGAGAACTACGTCAGCCGGGCTGTGCTGGCCGCGCTGGGCTCGGTGTTGACCAACAAGTACGCCGAGGGCTACCCCGGCAAGCGCTACTACGGCGGCTGCTATGCCGTGGACATCGCCGAGGACCTGGCGCGCGATCGCGCCAAGCGGCTGTTCGACGCGGCCCACGCCAACGTCCAGCCCCACGCCGGCGCGCAGGCCAACGCCGCCGCCTACCTGGCGCTGATCCAGCCGGGCGACACCGTGCTGGCCCTCAAGCTGGACCAGGGCGGCCACCTGACCCACGGCTCCGCCGTCAACTTCAGCGGCAAGTTCTACAACTTCGTCCACTACGGCGTCGACCGGGAGACCGAGACCATCGACTACGACAATATCGCTGCCCTGGCTGCCGAGCATCAGCCCAAGCTGATCGTGGCCGGCGCCAGCGCCTACCCGCGCTGGTTCGACTTCCCCCGCCTGCGCCAGATCGCCGACTCGGTGGGCGCGCGGCTGATGATGGACATGGCGCACATCGCCGGCCTGGTGGCGGCCGATCTGCATCCCGACCCCGTGCCCTACTGCGACGTGGTCACCAGCACGACCCACAAGACCCTGCGCGGCCCGCGCGGCGGC
>JBFYTD010000380.1:0-3799 GCA_041300885.1 Anaerolineae bacterium
TGCAACTGTCCAACAGCACCTTCTTTGGCAATAGTGCCACCTCTCAAGGGGGCGGCATCCTTAACGCATATACGAGTCCGATTACAGTGACCAACAGCACCTTTCGCGGCAACAGCGCTTCCTCTGGCGGCGGAATCGCCGCTACACAAGCTGAAGCGATGCTTAGGAACACAATAGTTGTCGACAACCTAACCGGAGGCAATTGCTTCGGTGTAATCACCGACGGCGGCGGCAATCTCAGCTACCCGGACGCCACGTGCCCCGGCATTAACGCCGACCCGCTGCTCGGTTCCCTGCAGGACAACGGTGGCCCCACCTGGACCATGGCGCTGGGCGAGGGCAGCGCTGCCATCGACGCCGGGGACGACGCCATCTGCGCCGCGCCGCCGGTCAACAACCTTGATCAGCGCGGCGTTACCCGGCCTCAGGGTCTCCACTGCGACATCGGCGCGGTGGAGCAGATTATCGAACCGACCGCGGTGGGCCTGAGCGCGCTGAGCGCTCAGAGCCGGCCGGGCGCGCTAGCGCCGGTTCTCGTTGCGGGCATCCTGTTGCTGGCATTGGCGGGCGGCGGCAGGCGGCGCCGCCACGCGGCATTCTAGCAAACCGTAGGTGTCGGAGACAGCAGCAGGATAGCCAGGATTGAAGGTCCATGGATGACAGGAGACCATACGCATGAAGACAACACACAAGGCACGACTCTCCCTCCTGAGTACGCTCCTGGGTACAGCCCTGGTGATCCTGCTGCTCGCCGTTCTGGCGCCCGAAAGCCGCGCCCAATCGGCGTGGGTCATCGAGGTCGTGGACACAGCCTCGTTCCTGGTCGGCGACACTGCCCTGGCGTTGGACGCAGCCGGTCGCCCCCACGTTGCGTATCACTCCGCGGCGCCCAGCGTCGTGCTGTATGCGCGCAAGGACGGCGCTGCCTGGCAGATCGAGACGGTCGATAGCGCCGACGGCCGAGATCTTTCCCTTGCACTCGATCATGAGCAACGCCCCCACATCGCCTACGCCAACCATGGGCTGCGCCACGCCTGGAATACAGGGGACGGCTGGCAGATCGAAAGCGTAGACAGCGCTCCAGGAAGCGGCCGGGACGCGTCCCTGGCCATCGATCCAACAGGCCGTCCTGCTATCGCCTACACCGGTCCCCAGGATCATCCGCGCCTGATCTACGCACACCTCGCAGCAGGCGGCTGGCAGACCGAGACCATCGACGCCGCAGGCGCCGCGTATCCATCGCTGAAGTTCGACGCCTCGGGCCGGCCCCACGTGAGCTACACCAGGATCGATCTGTTCTACGCGGTCAAGCGGGGGGAGGGTTGGGAGGTGACCGCCGTGGCCGTCTGCCCTGTCTTCGACTCTGTGGGCAGCTCGCTGGCCTTCGACTCGGCGGGAAGGCCAAACATCAGCTACACGGACATTATCTCCGGCGGCATCCCCGGCCCCGTAATCCTGCGTCACGCCTATCTGGCCGGGACCGCCTGGATGACCACCACGGTGGACGACAACTTTGCCGGCAACAGCTCTCTCGCGCCCGGCGCCTCTGAACGCATGATGGCGAGCTATCACTTCGGCGTCATACCAGAAGAGATGGGACTGCGCCTGGCAACCCGCTTTGACGGCTATTGGGGCTCGGAGATCGTGGAGAGCGGCGAAGGCGAGTTCTCATTGGGCCTGCACTCCTCACTAGCCCTGGACAGCAACGAAGCTCTCCATATCAGCTACATCGGCCGGCACAACAACGAACTGAGCTATGCCCACCGCGAGGCAACCACGGCGACGCGGCTGAGCATCCTCCAGGCGAGAAGCTGGCGGTGGACAGCGCATCCCGGCCTATGGCGGACGGCAGCAGCGCTGGCTGCGATAGCCACCCTGGTCGCCGTCGCCTGGCTCAGTCGGCGATCAGGCTCACGCGCGGGCGACGCAGCCGGGCACGACCAAAAAAACCATGCCTACATTGACACCTGAGCCGTGCGCGGCTATACTACCGCTACTATGACCGAGACAACCGCCCCAGCCATTACCGTCTATCAGCGTGCAGCCCGTGACCGGGAAGAGCGCCGCCAGCGCGCGCTGGCCGAACGGCTGCGGCGGGCTGAAACGGTGGCTCGAAGCGCTGCCCAGGTTTTGAAGGAGCAATTCGGCGCAACGGCTGTGATCCTCTTCGGCTCGGTCGCCCACGGCATGGGATTCCACGCCGACTCAGACATCGATCTGGCCGCTGCCGGCATTGCGCCGGCCGACTTCTGGCGCGCCTGGGCGGCGCTCGATGCGATCGACCTCTCCTTCGAGATCAACCTGATCGCCGTCGAGGAGGCCACGGCTTTATTGAAGACAATTCTGGAGACTGAAGGACTAACGCTGTGATTCCGAAATATCGCATCCTGCAGAGGCGAATCCTCGACGAGCTGGGCGAGATCGACCAAACCATAGCGACGATCCAGCGTCACTGGCAGGGTGCAGTGTCTGGCGCAGCTGATCCCGATGCTTACGTCAACTCCGTGGCTCTCAACCTGCATAGCTTCTACTCCGGCCTGGAACGCATCTTCGAGCTCGTGGCCATGCAACTCGACGAAGGCAGGCTGGGCGGCGTTGACTGGCACGCCGAGCTGTTGCGCCAGATGGCCATCGATTTGGACGAGACGCGCCCGGCCGTGTTGAGCAAAACCGCGGCAATAGAGCTCGACGAGTATCGCAAGTTCAGACATAGGGTTCGCAGTATCTACGCCACTCACCTCGATCCGGAACGAATGGAGGATCTGGTAATCGATCTACCCGACGTGTGGCGGCAGGTACGTCAGGAGATCGAAGCCTTCGCCGGCTTCCTGGACCAATTGGCACACGCAGATCAGGCTTGAACGATCCACTTTCGACGCCACAAGACGCCCAGTCCGGCTTGGATTGGGCGTCTTGTTTTCCAGGGTCAACGGCAGCCCAGCTTACTTGACGCAACAGGGGAGCCTATGCTATACTTCCGATACCCCTCCCCCCAGGGGGTGGGGTAGACTACCTAAGGAACACGACCCCTCATGGAAGCCGACCAGAAACGCCAGACACTCAACCGCCTGAAAAGCATCGAAGGCCACGTGCGCGGCATCCAGCGCATGGTGGAGGACGACACCTACTGCATCGACGTCATCCGCCAGGTACATGCCGTGCAAAAGGCGCTGGAGGGCGTCAGCAGCCTGGTGCTGGAGAACCACCTCAACACCTGCGTCACCACCGCCATCCGCGGCGACGACGCCGACGAGCGCCAGCGCATGATCGGCGAGATTGTGGGCGTATTTCAGGAGACAGGCAAGATTTGACTGGTGATTGGGTGATTCGGTGATTGAGCCACCAGTGACCCGTCACCCAATCACCCAATCACCTGATCACCCAATCACCCAATAGAGGTACAACCATGACCACCAAAACCTACTCCGTCCCCGCCATCAGCTGCGGCCACTGCGTGATGACCATCGAGCGCGAGCTGAAGTATGTCGATGGCTTGCAGTCGGTCAAGGCCGACCAGGAGATGAATTCCAGACTCTGGATTCCGCATTCATCATTCATCGCTCATCATTCCAAAGGAGTACCCATGAAACCACTTCTGCTGCTGTTAGTTGCGGTCAGCCTGCTGGCCGCCTGTACGGCGCCTCCACCGGTGAGCGCACCGGCAACGGAGCAGCCGGCGCCCGGGGCCAGCCTGCCCGAGGTCACCGTCTTTCGCTCGCCCACCTGAGGCTGCTGTGGCGACTGGATGGCGTACATGGAACAAAACGGCTTCTCCGTCACTGCCAAGGACTTCGACAGT
>JBFYTD010000381.1:0-3514 GCA_041300885.1 Anaerolineae bacterium
CGGCCGGCAACGGTGAGGTGGAAATCTGCGATCTGTCCCTGCCGCCGTCCTGGTCAGGTAAGACCGTCCAGGATCTGGCCGCGGTGGGACCGTGTATCGTGGCGGCTGTCACGCGCGCTGGCCGCGGCATGCTGCCCAAGCCTGACATGACCCTGGAGACCGGCGACCTGGTGCATATCAGCACCACCCCCGATGGCATGAACGCCCTGCGCCAACAGGTCTGCTAAGCTCACAGCCAACCACGCCACCAACTCACCAACCTACCAATCCACCAGCCTACCAATCTACCAGTTTACCACCCACGAGGTACCGCTCCATGTTTGTTATTGTTGCCGGCGGCGGCCGGACTGGCACGCAACTGGCCAATCTGCTGATGGCCCAGGACCATCAAGTTCATCTGGTAGAACATCGGCCAGAGATCCTGGCCCGCATCCACTACGATCTGCCGACGGAGTCGATCTACGAGGGCAGCCCCACCGAGCCGGAGATACTGGAGCAGGCCGGCATCCGCCAAGCAGACGTGGTGGCGGCCACCACCGACAACGACGCTGACAACCTGGCCATCTGCTTCGTGGCCCGCGAGCGCTACAACGTTGGCCGCACCATCGCGCGCATCAACAATCCGCGGGCAGCCTGGCTCTTCGACGACAAGTTCCATGTCGACGTCTCGTTCAACAACGCCGATGTCATGGCCAGCCTGATCATGGAAGAGATGTCCATGGGCGACATGATGACCCTGCTCAAGCTGCGCCGCGGCCGCTATTCTCTGGTCGAAGAGAAGATCCCGCCCACCGCCAAGGTGCTCGGCCAGGCTATCAAGGATATTCGCTTTCCTGAGCAGTGCGTCATCGCCGCCATCATTCGCCACGGCGAGATCGTTGTACCCCGCGGTGCAACGGTCTTCGAGGCTGGCGACGAGGTGCTGGCCGTCACTGACCGCGCCGGCGCCACGCAGCTGGCAGAGCTGTTCAAACCCCTACGATGATACGCCTGATCGCCTTCCTAACTGCCCTGGCAGGTGCGTTGACCCTGGCCGACCTGCGCGGCCACACCTCGGCCATCCTGTTGTGGGGTCCCAAACTGATCGAGAGCGCTGTGGCGCCCTGGCTGACCCTGACAGGCGGGCTGTTAGCTGTGTTGGGCCTGCGGCGGCGCGATCCGTTGGTCGCCGGTGCGGGCCTGCTAGGTGCAGCGTTGGCGGCTGGCTATACCGCCCGTGTAACTGCTCCCCACAACGGCTTCGAGCAGGCTTTCGGCGCGGATTGGCCAGCCAAAATCCCCGGTCCGATGCGCAAGGCTATGTTGTCTCGTCGATGGTCCCCCTACGTGCCGGCTCCGGCTGCTGACGTTGTGCGCAACGTTCCCTACGGCGTCCATCCTGAGACGGGCAAGCTGCTGCTGGCAGACCTGTGGCAGCCGCCGGCCGGTGTAGCGCGCAGCGGTCTCGGCGTGGTCTACGTCCACGGTGGGGCCTGGCGCTTGGGGGAAAAGGACAAGGGTACCCGCTGGATGTTTGGCCGGCTGGCCAGCCAGGGCCACGTGATCATGGATATCGACTACACCCTGGCGCCGGCCAGCGCCGTGGCCGGCATGGTGCAGGACGTCAAGCGGGCCGTGATCTGGCTGAAGCGCAACGGGGCTGAGTACGGCGTGGACACGCAGCGCGTGGCGCTGATGGGCGCCTCGGCCGGCGCGCATCTGGCCCTGCTGGCCGCCTACACCCCCAACGATCCCACCCTGCAACCCGACGACAGCGCCATTGACACATCGCTGCGGGGTGTCGTCGGGTTTTACGGGCCGGCCGACTTCATCGACATGTACGAGGGAACCGAACGCACGCGCGAACGCATTGCCCAACGCAAGCGCATTCGCCCCTACGGCGCGCTGCTGGAAAGCCTGCTGCAGCGCGCAGGCCTGGCGCCGGCAGATGCCCCCATCGAGCATAGCCGCAACTATATCGCCGAGCTGCTGGGCGCAGAACCTGACCAGGATCCCGATCTGTACCGCCGGCTTTCGCCGCTGGGCCGGGTCGGATCGTACTGTCCGCCGACGCTGCTGCTGCAAGGCACAGCCGACATCTTCGGCATGGGCCCGTCGGTGCAGCGGCTGCACCGGGCGCTGCAAGCAGCCGGTGTGCCCTCGGTGTTGGTCGAGTTTCCCCACACCGACCACGCCTTCGACCTGGTGCTGCCGCAGGTTTCGCCGGCAGCGCAGGCCGCTGTCTACGACGTGGAGCGCTTTTTGGCGCTGATGTCCTGACCGCTGGAGATCATGATGACCGTCACTAGCCCGTCATATTTCTGTTTGAACTGCGAACGACCAGAAACGGCCACACCTCTGGTGGCTTTGCGCTACAATGGCGGCCAAGCCTGGATCTGCTCCCAGTGTCTGCCAATCCTGATCCACCAGCCGCAACGGCTGATCGGCAGGCTGGTGGGCGCCGAGAATCTGACGCCAGCCGAACACGAGGACTAAAATAGCTCCTAAATCTCCAAGTCCTCAAAAAGCTCTTGGGTGCTATTGAGGGTTTCGAGACCCCGGCGTACTCGTGCGTCTTCCAAAGCTCTACGCGTGGTCTTGTTGGGCTTTTTGACCTCTGGTGGCGGATCCTGCTGTAGTTCGGGCTGCTTGAAGGAGGACGGAATCGCCTGAGTCATGATCAATCGTGTTCCCAGCGGACGTCCACGTCCTCCCCATCGGCCAAGGCCGTGCGCAGTACGGCCACCAACGCCGGGCTGGCGCCTTGCTGCTCGAACATGTCCACCGTGGCCTGGTTGATATAGTAGTTGGTGTCCTCCGTCGACTCCTCTTCCAGGTCACGCTGCATAAAGGCGAAATCCTCTTCGCTGATGCTGCCAATGAACTCATCGGTGGTGTAGTTGTAGATGTGAACCATCAGAAACTCCTTGGGTAGCTGTGAAAAGGGTGGAACGAGCGGGTGCTATCGTAGAACAATCGTCCGGGCCGGATTGTTCGGGCGCAATCCAGCCCGGACGGTTGCGCTACATAGTTACGACCTGCCCGCTGTTGGCCGATTCGTACAGGGCCAGAATCGTGCGCACGTGGTCGCGCGTCTCGGCCAAACTCAGATAAAGAGGCTTGCCGTCGAGGATGGCATCGTGCATGTCCTCGACCTCACCGTTGTAGAGATACTCGTCCTCGACCGGCAACTGCGCCGGCTCGCCGTCAGCAGGGTAGAAGGTCAGGCGATAGGGTTCGCTGTCCAGTCCGGGCAGGAAAGGCCTGTTCAGCACCAGCCGGCCCGCCGTGCCAATCACCTCAGCCGCCATGTGGAAGGGGGTGCTGAAGGAACAACTGATCTGCGCCGTGCGGCTGCCGCGGTAGTGCATCTGGCCGCAGAACACCTCGTCCACCCCGGTCTGGCCGATCACTTGCACGCCAAACACTGACTGCGGCGCCTCGCCCATGAGGAACTGGGCCAGACTGACGGGGTAGCAGCCCACGTCCCACAGGCTGCCGCCGCCCTTTTCTGGGGCCAGGCGCACGTTGTCCA
>JBFYTD010000382.1:0-3513 GCA_041300885.1 Anaerolineae bacterium
CTCGTGCAGCGGATCGGCCGCCAGCAGCAGCCGTGCGCAATCGATGGCCTCCTTGTAGGCGCGGCGCTCCTCGTGCAGCAGCACGCACTGCTCCAGGGCAGCCACATAGGCTTGGGCCAGCCGCTCCCGCTCCAGCGCGATCCAGTCGTCGTAACAATCAGGCAGCAGCGCGCCCCGGTAGTTGTCAACCCCCTCCTCCAGTACCTTGAGCCGCTCAATCCCAGTGAGATCTTTCGCGCGCGTCAGCGCAATCTCGAAGTCAGCTACATCCAGTTGGATGGCCGCGTCAGCGCGCCAGCGAAGCGTGCGTTCGTCGATCACAAGGCTGTCGGCCAGCACGGGCAGGCGGCGGCGCAGCGTGTGGAGCAGTTGACGCAGGTTGGTCTGCGCCTGGCTATCGCTGGTGTCAGGCCAGAACAGAAAGGCCAGTTGCTGGCGCGACAATGGCGCCGCGCGGTGCAACAGCAGATAGCCCAGCAGCGCTTGCAGGCGCGCGCTGTTCAGGCCGCCGACGGCCACGTCGTCGACAGCCACACTGAACTCGCCAAGGAGGCGTATCTGGACCGCAGAGGACATGACCGATGCATCCCTCCTGCCTTGGTAAGCGTCGAAGCAACACTGTGCTCTATCTCATTGAACGTAACGACGGCGCAAATCACGCAAGCACGTCACCCGTGTTCTTCCATCATAGGTTGCCCAATGGCGGTTTTGCTGGATCTCAACGGATGGAGCCTGGAAGCGCCGGAGCATGAGGTCGTGCAGGTCATCCTGGCCGTCGCCAGCGGAGAGTTGGGCGAGGCCGGCCTTGTTGCATGGGTTCGCGGGCGTATCAGACCGCCCAGCTAGACGACCGGATAGCCCGCAAAGGCACTCACGCCCGGGCAGGGATTAGCTGCCCGGGCGCGAAGGTTGGTGCAGTCGAACCTCACTCAAGCGCAGCTCTGTTCAACCGGGCGAACAGAACACGCTGGCTGCACCGCCGCTGGCTTGCCCAACCCGCTGGCTGACCACGTAACCCAGGTTGTTGTGGTTCTGGTCGGTCATGTGCAGCCAGATGGTATTCCCCGGTGTTGCGCCCGGCGGGAACTGCAACACGAACTGCACAGGCTGGCACGTTTGCAGCGGACTGCCATTGGTCATCCAACCGATGCCGCCTGGCACTGGGAAAGGCTGCCAACCGGGCGGCCCCGTGATGGGCGCCGGGCCGGGCGGCCAGGGCGGCGTCTGTTCGTTGAAGAAGATCTCCATGTCCCAAATCAGCAGATTGAGCGCCGGATCGGTGACGTGAACCGTGATGACCACCACGTTGTCGGGCGTCACGGTGAAGGTGGACGAGACGCCTGACAACACCGGCTTGCGGGTTGGCGTCGGCGTTGGCGTCGACGTGGGCGTTTCGGTCGGCGTAGACGTCGCGGTCGCTGTCGGCGTAGACGTGGCGGTCGCCGTCGGCGTCCACGTCGCCGTGGCAGTCGCCGTGTCCGTCGCGGTCGGCGTGTCGGTCGGCCGCGGTGTCCACGTCGCAGTCGGCGTGCGGGTGGCCGTACTCGTGGGCGTTGACGTGTTACCCGGCGGCGTTGTGGCCGTCGGGGTGCGGCTGGGCGTAGACGTGGGTGTGCGCGTCGGCGGCGTTGTGGCCGTCGCGGTGCGGGTAGCCGTTGCCGTGGGGGTAGGTGTGTTGGGCGTCCAGTTGATGAAGATGATCACCTTCTCGAACGGCGGCAGAGGAATGTGCAGCGCGTAGCGGATGGTCGCCAGGACCTGGCCGCCCGGCCCCACCACCGGCACCGCGATGGGCTGCGCCGACTGGTAGTATGCCAGTATCGGCGGGATGGCCTGGATGACAGCCTCCATGCGCACCGGCTGATCCACCGGCAGCCAGTTGCTGCCTCCGTCCAACGAAACTTCGAAGAACACGTCGAAGAAGCTGTCGGCCGGGAAGTCGACGCCTGATGTTTGCTGCACGATGCGCCCAAGAGATGCGCGTGTCGGGCTTTCCCGCAGCCGCATCGGTCCGAGGGGCGACATACCGCTTAGGTTCATGGACAACAGCTCGGTCTCGATCTCCATGCGGCCATCGCCGTCCGTGTCCTGGGGATCGCTGCGCTGCACGCGGCTGGGGCCATTGAGCGTGACGTGCGCCGGGCCGCTGCCGGGAACGTCCAGCGTCAACAGCGCGCCGGACGGGAACTCGTCGACCCCGCCGGGTGGGTAATCAGACGGTTGGAACGTCAGCGTCGCTGACTGCTCATCGCCCAGCGTGATCGACTGGCAGACAGGCGTCTGCGGTTGATAGCCGGGCTGCATCTCCTCTCGCACGGAATAGGTACCAGGCGACAGGTCGAGGAAGTCGGTCAGGCCGCGCTCGTCGGTGAACTGCGTCGCCAGCGGCGTTCCCTGGCAGGTTGACCCGGCGAAGAGATCCATCTGCCAGTTGGGCAGCGGCGCCATGCCGGTGGCGTTGAGCTTGATCACGATGATCGAATAGAACGGCCGGGGCGTAGCCGTAGGCGTTCGAGTGGGCGTGCGCGTTGACGTGGCCGTAGCTGTGGGGGTGCGCGTGGCGGTGGGCGTTGGCGTGGATTTGCACTTGCCGGAGCTGCGGGCCAGATAGAGGCCTTGGACCTCCGTAGGCGTCAGCACGCGCGGGAACAACTCCACCTCGTCCATGGCGCCAGGGTACAACCCGGTGACGGTCGACGAACGGCTGCCCATGCGCAACGGGGAGGTGTTGGTCAACGAACCCGGGCGGATGGTCGGATTGAAGGTGGCCACGTGAACCCCATCGACGTAGAAACGCCCGCCGGTGGGACTGCTGCGATCCACCGTGACGGCTACGTGACGCCACTGCCCGTTGGCCACGAAAGCGCCAGACCCCCAGTTCGTGCACGAAGCGGATGGCGCCGTGGAGCAGATCGGCGATCCCACGCCGGTGCCAAGCTGGAAGCCCAGCGTACCGTTGCCCAGGAAGAACGAATAGCCCTGGACTGTGGCTGCTTCGACGCGTTTATCGACAAGCAGTTGCACCCCGCTGGTTTGGCTGGTTCTGATCCAGGCGTCGATCGAAAGGTTGCCCTGGCCAAAGTTGATGGAAGGATGGTCGGCCACCTGGACGTAGTCGTTCACGCCGTCGAAGTTGAGCGCGCCGGCCACCATGCCGGGGCCAGGTGTCGGCCCGTTGATGTGAAGGCCGTTGGTGGGAACGCCGGCGATGTCGGCCGCCGTTGTTCCGCTGGTTTCGTCCAACGGCCACCAGGCCGCCATCGAGGGAGGCGGCAAGACGCAGGGCAGCGGCGGGATGTACAGACGCTGCATGACCGGTAAGTAGATCGTGTTGACGGGCGGGTCAGGCGGCGGCTGCAAGCGCTCGACCGGAGCGGCGCCAACGCTGGCAGCCAGTGCCAAACCGAGGCCGATAACAACCAGACAAGCGGCCGCCATCCAGGGCGCCGCGCGGGCAGGGAAATGACGCTTCATAGGGTATCCTCCTTGATCGTTCCGTCGCTGAACATACTA
>JBFYTD010000383.1:0-3501 GCA_041300885.1 Anaerolineae bacterium
GCCAGCGCTCCGCTGATAGCCAGCGCCGAACGCAACTCGTAGGCGTAGTGGGGAAAGGCCTGCAAGCACTCCTCGACCGTCGAGCCGGCTGCGACCATGCGCAGGCTGGCGTCCAGCGCATCCTCGATGGATACGCTGGGTGGCTGGCTGAGCGCCGCTGCCCGGGCCTGGAACAGCCCGCGGGCCATCGAGCGGGCCACTGGGTCAGGTGGAGGCGCGGGCCGATGAACCTGCTGCAGCCCGGTCATCGTCTCCAGCATCGGCCGCAAGTAGGCAGCGTGGTGCGGGAAGCGGTCCAGGCACTCCTGCAACGAGGCGTTCCCTGCCATCATGACGGCGGACTGGTCAAAGGCGTCCTCGACCGTGGACTGGGCGGGCTGGCTGAGCGCGCTGGCTCTCGCCAAGAACCTGGCCCGTGCGCTCTCGGCGGCTGTGGGGTCCATAGCTGGCGCGGGCGCAGCCAGCTTCTGTAAGCCAGCTACTATACGCAGCAAGGGCGAGAGCTCAGCCGACTCGGCCGGATACATGGCCAAACAGGCGTCCAGCGGCGTTCCACTATTCAATTGGGCCACACTGGCCTCAAAAACGCCTTCCAATTCGACCATGATCCTTAAGCCTGAAACTCCAACAAGCGGCGCAGCGACGTAACTGCCCGGTACTGCATTGCCTTGATTGCGCCCTCGGTCTTGCCCATGGCATCGGCCACTTCGGTGATGCTCAGCCCTTCCAGGAAGCGCAGCGTCACCACCTGGGCTTGTTCTTCTGTCAGCCGGTTGATTGCCAGGCGCAGAGCCTCGGCTGTCAGCGCGCGCTCAGCGGCCTGCTCCGGGTCTTCACTATGCGACGGCAGCATAGGGAAATCATCGATGGGAACCTGGGTGTCCCGGCCGCGACGGCGATAGTGGTCAATGACGAGGTTGTGGGCGATGCGATAGAGCCAACCTGAGAAGGATGTATCCCACGTTCGCTGGTGCTGGATCGCCTCCAGGACGCGCAGGAACACCTGTGAGGTCAGGTCCTGCGCCACGGGCTGGCTGCCTACACGGTGGTAGATGTAGCTGTAGATCTTCGATTCGAAGTGATCGTAGATCTCAGTGAGTGCGTTGACGTCGTAGGCCTTCGCCCGTTCAAGCAGGCGACGCTCCGACTCGGTTGTCCATTGTGACACCCTCATCACCTCTCAAGACGCATGACTATCAAAGAAAATACGGGCAGAGGCGGGCAAAAACTACATCTTGTGGCCAGAGCACACGCAACCACAAGTTTCAGAGCGTGTTTAAGGAGTCCGCATCGCAGATTTCGGAAGTCGCCGGGTGCGCAAGAAGGCCATCTTTTTCGCAGCAGACCGGCTTGTTCGTCAAGACCAGCGACTTCCGAAGTCTATGAACCAATATGCAAACACCCTCTCAGAACTGACCCTCGACGTCATCGCGCGTCGCCTTGCGCACGGCAAAGATGCGCTGGATGGCCGTCAGGTTGCTGAGGATCGCCAGCAGCCATAGGACGATGGTCAGCACAGGGGGCAGCGCGGCCAGCGGCTGCCAGGTGGCCAGCACCAGGCCAATCACCAGCAAGGCCACCCGCTCCGCTCGGGTCAGGATGCCTTTGTTGCACGGAATGCGCAGACTTTCCGCCTTGGCGCGCGTGTAGCTGACCAGCAGCGAGCCGACTACGGCCGCGAAGATCAGCAGCACTTCGGTCCGGCTGTCCGGCTGGCCGGTGATGTAGACCAACAGGCCAAAGAGCACCAACGCTTCGGCGTAGCGGTCGAGCGTGGCATCGAAAAAAGCGCCAAAGCGGCTGGAGCGGCCTGTCATGCGCGCCAGCGTGCCGTCGAAAGCATCAAAGACGGCGGAAAAGACCAATAACACGCCGCCCAGCGACAGGTAGCCCAGGGCGATCACAACCGCCACGCCAGCCTGTAGCAGCAGGCCGGCGAGCGTCAACTGATTGGGCGAAACACCCAGCCGTTGAAAGAAGCGTGCAACGAGCTGTAAGAAGTCTTTGAAGAAACTTCTGGCCCAGGCTGTAAACATAGTGAGTTGAACGACCCTTTCTAGATTGCCCGCGGACGCGGTTGAACATGCCTGATCCGCCTCGCCGCCATCATACCCTGAAGCATACAGTCTGTCAACAAGTTATAAGCATCGCCCCTCAAGACCGATTTGCCGATGCCTGTCAACTGTGATAAAACCGTATCTGAAAGCTGTGGTTCCATGACCAACTTCCCGATTCAGCAAGCTGCCAACCTGATCCGCTCCGCCTCGTATGTGATGGTACTAACAGGCGCTGGTGCAAGCACGCCTTCAGGGATTCCCGATTTTCGCAGTCCCTCCTCAGGCATCTGGAATAAGCTCGACCCCATGGCAGTTGCCTCGATCTGGGGCTATCACGACAACCCGCAGGCATTCTATCGTTGGTTCATGCCGCTGGCCCGGCAGATTCGTCAGGCCCGGCCCAACCCGGCGCACTTGGCGCTGGCTGAGATGGAAAATGTAGCACGGCTGCACCTGCTGGTGACACAGAACATCGACGGCCTGCACCAGATCGCGGGATCGAAGCACGTGGTAGAGTTGCACGGCCATCTGCGCACCGCCTCCTGCCTGGAGTGCGGCCACCAGACCACGCTGGACGAAGTCTGGCTGTCGGCTGAACGAGGCCAGGTGGCTCGCTGCCAGACCTGCGACGGGTTGATGAAGCCGGACGTGATCCTCTTCGGTGAGCCGCTGCCCTACGACGCGCTGCGGGCCGCTCAGGAGGCCGCGCTGTTCTGCGACGTGCTGATCTCCATCGGCACCTCGCTGGAGGTGGAGCCTGCCTCCGATCTGCCCCATCTGGCCCGGCGCAGCGGCTCGCGCGTGATCATCATCAATCGCCAGCCCACCATCGCCGACAAGATCGCCGACGTCACCATCCACGACGACGTAGCCACAGTCCTCCCCGCCATCGTCCGCGCCCTCCGCAGTTGAGTCTTGCCAAAAACCTGGAATATGTCATGCTGAGGTCCGCCGAAGCATCCCGGCGTCCACACCTGTCATGCTGAGGTCCGCCGAAGCATCCCCCTGTGTGCCGGTGGGGGATCCTTCGCCGAGCCTCAGGATGACGCCGACATGACACTCACAACAACCATCCTTGCTAACTACTCACCGCACCAGCCAAAACCAGACCAGCACAATCAGCCCAAACACGATCCGATAATAGCCAAATATCTTGAAGTCGTTGCTCGCGATGTAGCGCAGCAGCCAGCCGATCACCACCAGCGCCACCACGAAGGAAACCACGGTGCCAACCAGCAGATTGAGCACGTCGCTGCGCGTGATCTGATCCAGGCTGGTGAGCAGGTCATACACCGTCGCCAGACCCAGGGTGGGAATCGCCAGGTAAAAGGAGAAGGCAGCAGCCGTGGACCGGTCCAGCCCGCTCAGCAGCCCGCCCATGATCGATGTGGCCGAGCGCGACGCGCCGGGTATCAATGCAAATACCTGCGCCAGGCCGATGCCC
>JBFYTD010000384.1:0-3493 GCA_041300885.1 Anaerolineae bacterium
CGCACCGAAGACGAGGTCATGCGCCTCATCCAGGGGCCGGACGACATCTACATCTGTGATATCTGCGTCGATCTGTGCGCCGAAATCCTGCGCGAGGAGCTGGCGGCTCAGTCCGATGGCGAGGGCAAGCCGGTGCTCGAGCACCTCCCCTCCCCCAAAGAGATCGTCGACCGGCTCAACCAATACGTGGTCAGCCAGGACCGGGCCAAGAAGGTGCTGGCCGTGGCCGTCTACAACCACTACAAGCGTGTGTCATCCGGCGCGGTCTTCGGCGACGTGGAGCTGCAAAAGAGCAATATCGTGCTGATCGGCCCCACCGGCACCGGCAAGACCTTGTTAGCCCAAACCCTGGCCCGCATCCTCGATGTACCCTTCACCATCGCCGACGCCACCAACCTGACCGAGGCCGGCTACGTGGGCGAGGACGTGGAGAACGTGCTGGTGGGCCTGCTGCACGCGGCTGAGTGGAACATCGAGCGCGCCCAGATGGGCATCGTCTACATCGACGAGATCGACAAAATCGCGCGCAAGCAGGGCGACAACCCGTCGATCAGCCGCGATGTCTCCGGCGAAGGGGTGCAGCAGGGCCTGCTCAAGATCATCGAGGGCAACATCATCAACGTGCCCCCACAGGGCGGCCGCAAGCATCCCTCACAGGAATACATTCGCCTGGATACCAGCAATATCCTCTTCATCTGCGGCGGCGCCTTCGCCGGGCTGGATGAGATCATCGCGCGACGGGTGCAAGGCCCCGGCCGCATGGGCTTCGGCGCGGCTGGCATCAAACGGCTCGACCCCGAGTTGATGCGGGCTGAGCTCTTGCAGCAAGCCAGCTCCGACGACCTGATGAAATTCGGTCTGATCCCTGAGTTCGTTGGCCGTCTGCCGGTCAGCGTCAGCGTCGATCCGCTGGACAAGGCCGCGTTGGTGCGCATTCTGACCGAGCCGCGCAACGCGCTGGTCAAGCAGTACCAGCGGCTGTTCAGCCTGGACAATACCGAGTTGGTCTTTACCCCCGACTCGCTGCAAGCCGCCGCCGACGAGGCCATCAAGCTCAAGACCGGCGCGCGTGGCCTGCGCACCATACTGGAATCGGTGCTGCTGGACGTGATGTACGAGATACCCTCCCGCCCCGAGGTCACCAAGTGCGTGGTCAACGCCGACACCATCCTGCGCCGCAGCCAGCCAGTTCTGCTAGCCGGCGGCGAGCGGGCGGTGCATTGGGGAGATATCGAACTCAAAGAGACCGCCTAGCAGCGCTCGCCAGAAAAGACATTTCTTCCGAGAAATGTCTTTTCTGCGGTGACCCTCAAGAGACCGCCAGCCATGATTGCCGTCAACGAACTTCAGTGTCAGGCCATCGCCGAGCGGCTGCGTCGCCAGACGGTACGCGCCGACGAGTTTCTGTTCGTGCCGGCCACGGTGGACGAGGCGTTGCGCGAGGCCAACTACTGGGCCTTCGCCATCGCCATCTGCCAGCACACCAAGAGCCTGCAGGGGATCATCGACGGCCGCTGGCGGCGCGGCTGGGACTATCTGATTAGCGCCAGCCGGCGGGTGCAGCACGAGTTCGCCTCGGCCGAGGCCATGGTTCAGATCGACGCCGAGCGGCTGGCCGCGATCCTATCCGACGACTTCGACCCCACTCATTCAACGGTTGACCGCGTCGAGGAGCGGCTCAGCCAGCTCCATGATGTCGCCCGCGTGCTGCTGGAGCAGTACGACGGCCAGGCCATGAACATCTACTGCCGGGCCGGCGGCCATATCCAGGGCAAAGGGGGCATTTTCCAGCGGCTGGCGGCCATCGCGGCCTACACCGATCCACTGGACAAGAAGGCTCAGTTGCTGGTCGGCCAGCTCGACGCAGCCGGCGTCTGGCCAGTGGAGGACCCCGAGAACCTCAAGGTATGCATGGACTACCACGCCATGCGCGTGGCCCTGCGCACCGGCATCGTCGAAGTGATCGATCCTGGGCTGTTGATCGCCCTCAAGCAGAAGGCGCGGGTCAGCGACGACATCAACCATGCGGTGCGCCGCGCCGTGTCCGACGCCTGCGATCGGGTCATCGCCCACAGCGGCGTCAGCGTCTTCGAGTTTGACAAGTGGATCTGGCACCTGGGCCGCAGTTGCTGCTTCTACGACCACGAACCGATCTGCGGCCCGCGCACCTGCCACAAGATGGACATCTGCACCTACATCAAGGCCGTGGACTACGCCTGCCCCGGCAAATGCTCGCTGGACGGCGCGTGCAAGGGCAGCCGGGATGATTTCTACAAGGCGTTTTGGGAAACCAACGTTTACACTGAATTCTATTGAGTTCGCGTTTTGGCAGGAGAGATGGACGCCACCGCCAAGCAGTTCCACCCTGTTTTTGCGCTCGCAGAGGAGAGAGCAAAGTACGGTGAGGAGTGAGGTGTAGTATTCCTATTGCGCCATTACCCGCTTGCGATCGAACTGGGGGTCTCTTTCCAGCAGCAGCTTCAGCCCCGCACTCAGGTTGATCCTGGGTTGGAAGCCCAGCACCTGCCGCGCCTTGGTCAGGTCGGCCACCAGACGCGACACGCCGCCGCTCTGGGCGTCGTTGGTCAACACCGACAACTCCCGGCCCGTCACGGCTGTCACCTGGCGCACCAACTCCTTCAGCGTCGTCTCCTCCCCTGAACCGATGTTGATGATCTGGCCCACAGCCGCGTCGGTCAGGCTGGCTGCGGCCATACCCCGTACCGCGTCGTCGATGTAGACGAAATCACGGCTTTGCTGCCCGCTGCCGTGAATCACCAGCGAGCCGCCGCCCAACGCACGCTTGAGAAAGAGCGGTACCACCGGCGCATGAGCCGGCGGGATGCGCTGGCCCGGCCCGTACGCGTTGAAGATGCGCAAAGCCACCGCTTGCAGGCCATACAGCTTACCCAGAGTAAATAGATAATGCTCGGCCGCGATCTTGCTCACGGCGTAGGGTGAGCCCGGGTTGGGCCGCATCCCCTCATGCACCGGCTGGGCCGGCTGCTCGCCATAGACCGTGGCCGACGAGGCCAGCACCACGCGCTGCGCCCCCACATCGCGCATGGCCGCCAACAGCGCCACCGTACCGGCCACGTTCACATCGTTGTACTCCTGGGGATAGAGGATCGACTCGGAGACGGCCACGCGCGCCGCCAGGTGAAAGACGCACTCCACGTCTTGCAGGTGTGTCCACAGCACAGGCACGTTGCGAACGTCGCCGCGCGAGAAGAGCACACGGCTGTCCAGCCGGCTCTGATCGCCCGCGCTCAGATCGTCCAGCACCCGCACATGGTGGCCGGTCGCAACCAAATGATTGGCCAGCGCCACGCCCAGAAAGCCAGCTCCTCCGGTGATCAGGTATCGCATGCGCCAATTATAACATAGTCCAAAACTCCGGCGCAACTTGAGTTATGCCGCCATCTGTGTTACTATCCCCCTATGACCGCCGCCGATCCCCAGATCACCTGGCCCGCGCCCTTCTGGCCCGACG
>JBFYTD010000385.1:0-3491 GCA_041300885.1 Anaerolineae bacterium
TTCGACGAGACGATTGCTGTCCAGCGCCATGTATTCGTGTTCGCTCCAAGCGCCTTGGGCGGGGAAGAGCAGCGCGACATCCCAGGTCGGTTCTGTCCAGGGGTCGGGGCTGTGGCCGGCCTGGCTGAAGGCCGCTGCGCGCTCCACGTAGCGGGCGGCGGACGAACGGTTGGCGGCCACCTCATCCGGCGCCAACTCGCGCACGACGCGGGCCGGCGCACCCAGAATCAGCGAGTTGGGCGGGAAGACCTTGCCCTCGGTCAGCAGCGCGCAGGCGCCCACGACGCTGTTCTCGCCCACCACCGAGCCGTTGAGCAGTACGGCGCGGATGCCGACGATGCAGTTGTCGCCCACGCGCGCGCCGTGCACCACCGCGCCGTGGCCTACGGTCACGTCCGCGCCGATCACCGTGGGATAGCCGGGGTCAGCGTGGAAGATGCAGCCCTCCTGGACGTTGCTGCGTGGGCCGACGGTGATCGACTCCACGTCCCCGCGCAGGGTGGCGTTGAACCAGACGCTGGCCTGCTCGCCCAGCGTCACATCGCCGATGACCACGGCGCCGGGCGCGATGAAGGTGGTGGGGTGGATGGTTTCACGGTGAAAAGCGGTGTCGAGTTGCATGCGGCTTGCTCCGGGTTGTGTTTGGCGGTTCTTGCGACTTATGGCACAATAGCGGCGTTGCCTGCCAGGACTGACGGTCCTGGTAGCGGGCAGACAAGTGATCGGGCTGGCAGGACCGTCAGTCCTACTGTGTTCTAGGAGCGACTCTATGCAGTTATCGCGCTTTGCCAAATTCGCCTGGGCTGTGTTGATCTGGAATGTGATCGTGGTCTTGTGGGGCGCGCTGGTGCGGGCCACCGGCTCCGGTGCGGGCTGCGGCAACCACTGGCCCCTGTGCAACGGCGACGTGGTGCCGGTCGCGCCGCAGATCGAGACCCTGGTCGAGTTCTCCCATCGCATTACCTCTGGCGTGGCCTTGATCGGTGTGCTGATCCTGTTGATCTGGGCCTTCCGCGGCTTCCCCAAGGGCCATCCCGTGCGCTGGGGCGCAGTGGCCTCGGCCTTCTTCATCATCACCGAGTCGCTGGTCGGCGCGGGGCTGGTGATCTTTGGCTGGGTGGCCGACGATACCTCGGCCGAGCGCGCGCTGGTGGTGTCGATCCATCTGTTCAACACCTTCCTGCTGGTGGCCTCGCTGGCCGTCACGGCCTGGTGGGCGTCGAATCAGCGCCCCATCACACTGCAAGGCCGCAGCTGGCTGGTCTGGGCGCTGCGCGCCGGCCTGCTGGGCGTGCTGGTCATCGGCATCTCCGGCGCTATCACTGCTTTGGGCGATACGCTCTTCCCCGCCGCCAGCCTGGCCGAGGGGCTGCGCCAGGACATGGACCCCAGCCAGCACTTCCTGATCCAACTGCGCATCTACCACCCGCTGCTGTCGATCCTGGTCGGCGTCTACCTGCTCGTCCTGACCCGCGTGCTGCGCAGCCAGGAAAGCGATCCCACTGTCCTCAAGCTCAGCCGGCTGCTGGCCATCGTCATCGTGGTGCAGTTGGCGGCCGGCTTCATCAACGTGCTGCTGCTGGCTCCGGTCTGGATGCAGATCGTCCACCTGCTGCTGGCCGATTTGGTGTGGATCAGCCTGGTGCTGCTGTCGGCCTCAGTGGCGGCCGTGCCCGTGCCCAACTTCGAGCCGGCCGCGCAAGCCGCCTGAGCGACCCGGACAGGCCGGGCAAGTCGAGGAGCCATGCAGCCGCCATCTGCCGACGCCCAGCGGCTGGAACGCCGCAACCGTGAGCTGTCGATCCTGAACGCGTTCGCCCGGCAACTCAACGCTCAGGTGGACCTGAAGCGCGCGTTGCAGACGGCCCTGTCCCAGGTCGCTGATCTACTCGATCTGAGCACCGGCTGGGTCTGGCTGCTGCACGAGGAAAGCGGCGAGTCCTATCTGGCCGCTGCATTGAATCTGCCGCCGGCGCTGGCCGGGGCCCCCTGGCGCATGGAGGGAACCTGCTACTGCCTGGACACGTTTCGGGCCGGCGACCTGGCCGGCGCAGCCAACGTCAACGTGGTCACGTGCAGCCGGCTCAAGTACCTGATCGACGGCACAGGCGGTTTGCGCTACCACGCCAGCATTCCCCTGTACGCTCACGGCCGGCAACTGGGCGTGCTCAACGTGGCCAGCGCCGACTGGCGTGAGCTGTCAGCCGATGACCTGCAGCTCCTCTACACCATCGGCGACCTGGTCAGCATCGCGGTGGAGCGCGCACGGCTGTTCGAGCGCAGCGCCGATCTGGGCGCCCTGCAAGAGCGCAACCGGCTGGCGCGCGAGCTGCACGACACGCTGGCGCAGAGCCTGACGGCCATCGCCTTGCAGCTTGAGTCGGCGGACGTGTTGCTAGAGGCGGGCGCGCCAGCCAGCGCAATCAGCGTGGCGGTGCGCCGCGCCTTGGAACTGTCGCGCGCCAGCCTGGAGGAAGCCCGCCGCTCTGTGCAGGACCTGCGCGCGGCCCCGCTGGAGAGCCGCACCCTGGCCGAGGCGCTGGCGGCGCTGGTCGCAGCAGTGCATAGCCCAGAAGGCCCCCGTGCCAGCTTCGAGGTGATCGGGGCCGCGCGCCCCCTGCCGGTGCGCGTGGAGGTGGGGCTTTTCCGTATCGCGCAGGAAGCGCTGAACAACGTCGTCCAACACGCGCGCGCCCGCCACTGTCGCGTGCTGCTGACGACCACGCCGGATGAGGTGCGGCTGTTGGTGGCCGACGACGGCGCTGGCTTCGACCCTGACGATGTTGCAGCCGGCCGCTTCGGCTTGCTAGGGCTGAACGAGCGCGCGCGCTTGCTGCATGGCCAGTTGCGGCTTGAAACCAGCTCCGGCGAAGGCACGTGCGTCGAGGTGGTCGTGCCGCTGCTGCCGTCCCCGGCTGGGGAGGTGTGATGGCCATACGCATCCTGGTCGCCGATGACCATCCCATCGTGCGCGACGGGCTGGTCGCCGTTCTTTCCACTCAAGCCGATTTCGTCGTCGTGGGCCAGGCGGGCACGGGCCTGGAGGTCGTCGATCAGGTGCTGGCCCTCCAGCCCGACATCGTGCTCCTGGACCTGGAGATGCCGCTGCTGAACGGCGTGCAGGCGCTGGAGCGGCTGCGTGATCTGGGCCAACCGATCAAGGCCATCGCCTTCACCGCCTTCGACGCCGACGACATGATCCTGGCAGCGGTCAAGGCCGGGGCGAGGGGCTACCTGCTCAAGGGCGCGCCGCGCGAGGAATTGTTCAACGCCGTGCGCATCGTCCATGCGGGCGGCTCCCTCTTGCAGCCCATTGTCGCATCCAGACTGATCCAGCGCATGGCAGATCAGTCAGCCGCCGCGCCGGCCGCGGAGACTCTTACCGCCCGCGAGCAAGAGGTGCTGGCGCTGTTGGCATTGGGTCAGCAAAACAAGGAGATCGCCGACCGCCTGGTCATCACCGAGCGCACCGTGAAGTTCCACGTCAGCTC
>JBFYTD010000386.1:0-3480 GCA_041300885.1 Anaerolineae bacterium
GTAGCGATCGGGCAGCTCGAAGCCGACGTAGCGCAGCGGCAGCTTGACCAGGCGCAGCCGCGGCTTGTCGAACAGGGTGCAGACGTGCAGGCTGGCCGGTTGGCGCTCACGCAGCATGCGCAGCAGCGTGTGCAGAGTCAGCCCGGTGTCAACCATATCCTCCACAAACAGCACGTGGCGGCCCTCGATGCTCGTCTCCAGGTCCTTGAGCAGCCTGACCTGACCTGGCCCGGCCTGTGCGCCGTAGCTGGTGATAGCGAGAAAATCGATGCTGAAGGGGATGGGGACGGCGCGCATCAGGTCGGCCATGAACAGCACAACTCCGCGCAGCACACCCACCAGCACCGGATCTAGGCCCGCGTAGTCCGCGCTGACGGCCGCGCCCAGCTCGCGCACACGCTGCTGGATCTGCTGCTCGGTCAGCAGCACGTCGGAGATCGCGTTAGTCATCGTTGTCATGTGTGTCCTGAGAGCCGGGTCCGCTCCGTGTCATTCGCTGTCGGCCATTCGCAGTGGTATCGTCGTCATCATCGACCTGGCTCTCTAGCCCGATCCATGCGGCCCGCTGGTCGTCGTCCAGGCCGTACTTGGCCATCAACTGGCGGAAGTCGCTGCGCTTGAAGAGTTTGATGTTCATCTCCGGGTAGTGCTCCAGCAGCCAGCGAATCTTGCGGTTCTTGCGTTTCACCTGGCGTGGTTTGATAGTGGTGATTTCGACGTACAGGTCCTGGTCGGGCAGGTAGAAGTCAGGCGTGAAGGCCACGACGGGCCGCCCTTCCTTGTCCGCGCGTAGGACGAAGGTGCGCGGCTCGTACGTCCAGCTCAGGCCGTAGAAGTCTAGCAGCCGCGCAAATTCGGCCTCGGCCTCATGGGCGAAAGCTGGCGCGCGTTGCAGGGCAGAGGAGGTAATGGTCGGCTGGCCGTCGGTCACAGGTTTCGTGCCACGCAAAGATGCAAAGAACGCAAAGAGAGGAGGGATCCGTTGCTACGTCCAGTTTTGGCGACGAGATTATAGCACACCAGCCCACGCGCTCCAACTCGTTTGGTTGCCCTTGGGCGCTATGGTACAATCCCTGTAACTATTCAGCCGCTGCGTCTTTGCGTGAGCCAAGATCGTGTAGCGCTGACTTTGCCATGTTTCGTTGTGTCTCCGTGAAACCTACCTGAGGTGACAGCAATGTCCAACCTGCCTCGTGAGCTGACCGCCGATCAACTGCGCCGCACCTGTGCCCCAGCCGACCTGTCCTTCCAATCTACGGACGAGCTGGAGCAACTGAACGAGATCATTGGCCAGGAGCGCGCCACGCGCGCCATCGAGTTCGGCCTCGATATTCCTTCTTACGGCTACAACATCTACGCCCTTGGCCCGTCCGGCGCCGGCAAGACCACCACCATCGCCAAATACCTGGAGCGCAAGGCGGCTGAGCGGCCGGTGCCCAACGACTGGGGCTACGTCAACAACTTTGTGCGGCCCGACGAGCCACTGGCGCTGCGCCTGCCGCCCGGCGGTGGCCGGTCGTTGCGAGACCGTTTCGACGCGCTGCTCACTGTGTTGGAGGAACAGCTTCCCAAAGCTTTTGAGAGCGAGAACTACGAGCAGCATCGCAAGGAGATGGTTGAGGAGTTGGAGCAGCGGCGACAGCAGGTGCTAGAGAGCATGGAGACCTTCGCTCGCGAGCGCGGCTTCGCCATCGTACAGATGCCCATGGGGCTGCTCTTTGCCCCCCTGATCGACGGCAAGGCCGCGACGCCCGAGCAGTTCGAGCAACTGCCGGTCGATCAGCAGAAAGCCTACCAAGCCCAGGAGCCGGAACTGCGCACGGAGATGGAGCGTTCGCTGCGCGAGCTGAAAATCCTGAGCGACGAAGCGGCCAGCCGCCTGCAAAACCTGGACCGCGAGATCGCGGCGGCCACGGTCGGTCCTGGCTTCGACGAGCTGCAGGCTGACTACGCCGCATGGGACGAGGTAATCGAATACTTGGCTGCGGTGCGCGAGCACATCTCGCAGAACGTGGAACAGTACAAGTCGGGTGCTGGAGCCGGGGAAGAACAGCCCGACCCCACCGCCTTGCTGCTGGGCCCACCCGAATCGCTGTTCGAGCACTACCGCATCAACGTGGTGGTGGACCACGGCGGCGAGACCGGCGCGCCGGTAGTGGTCGAGACCAACCCCACCTATTACAACCTGATCGGCCGCATCGAGCAGGAGGCGCAGTTCGGCACCCTGGTCACCAATTACAGCCTGATCAAGGGCGGCTCGCTGCTGCGCGCCAACGGCGGCTACCTGGTGGTCGACGCGCGCGCCTTGCTGCGCCAACCGCTGGCCTACGAGGCGCTCAAACGCTCCCTGCGCCACCAGCAGGTCAAGATCGAGGAACTGGGCGCCCAGTTCAGCCTGATCGCCACCACCAGCCTCAGCTTGGAGCCGATCCCGCTGGACGTCAAGGTGATCCTGATCGGCGATCCCTACACCTACTACCTGCTCTACGCCTATGACGACGAGTTCCAAAAGCTGTTCAAGGTGCGGGCTGACTTCGCCAGCCAGATGGATTGGACGGCCGAGAACATGGTCAAGGTGGCGCGCTTCATCCGCACCCGCTGCGCCGAGGAGGACCTGCCGCCCTTCGACCCCAGCGGCGTGGCCAAGGTGATCGAGTACAGCGGCCGGCTGGTGGAGGACCAGCGCAAGCTGACCACCCGCTTCGCCCACGTGGCCGACATCGTGCGCGAGGCGGCCTACTGGGCGAGCACGGCTGCCAAAGACCACCCGGCCGAGCCGCTGTTCGTGACCGGACAGGACGTGCAGCGGGCCATCGACGAACGCCGCTATCGCTCCAGTCTGGTGGAGGAGCGGGTGCGCGAGGCCATCGTCAACGACACGGTGATGATCGACGTGGCCGGAGCTACCGTGGGCCAGGTCAACGGCCTGGCCGTGCTGGCGCTGGGCGACACCATGTTCGGCAAGCCCTCGCGCATCACGGCCAAGACCTTCCTGGGCCAGTCAGGGGTGATCAACATCGAGCGCGAGGCCAAGCTCAGCGGCAAGGTCCACGACAAGGGCATGCTGATCATCAGCGGCTATCTGGGCGGCAAGTACGCCCAGGACAAGCCGCTCAGCCTGACCGCCACCATCACCTTCGAGCAGAGCTACGACGGCGTGGACGGCGACAGCGCCAGCAGCACCGAGGTCTATGCGCTGCTCTCCTCCCTGGCCCGCCTGCCCATCCAGCAGGGCATCGCCGTCACCGGCTCGGTCAACCAGCACGGCGAGATCCAGGCCATCGGCGGGGCTACGGCCAAGATCGAGGGCTTCTTCGACGTGTGCAAGGAGAAGGGGTTGACCGGCCAACAAGGGGTGATCCTGCCGGCTGCTAATGTGGCCACGCTGATGCTGCGCGAGGACGTGGTCGAGGCTGTGGCTGCCGGCCAGTTCCACATCTATCCCGTCAGCACCATCGACGAAGGCATCGCCATCCTGAC
>JBFYTD010000387.1:0-3474 GCA_041300885.1 Anaerolineae bacterium
GAGAAGTATGAGGCGTAGTAACGGTCGTAGTTGGAGCCCGGCGCCAGCGTCTGCTCGATCACCAGCTCGCTGCCGGAGTAGTCCTGCTGGCGCAGGTACTCGATGGACAGCGGGAAGATCGGCGTTGCGGTCGGCGTGGGCGTCTGCGTGGCCGTGGGTGTGGCGCTAGGCGTTGCGGTCGGCAGGGCAGCCGAAGTCTGCGTCGCCGCCGGGGTCGGCGTGACGTCAGGCGCGGCAGGCAGGGCCGCGGCAGCGGCTTCCGTGGGCTGCGCCGCCAACACAGCCGCTGTCGGCTGAACCGGCAGCGTTGCCGGGCTGCGATCCTGACCACAAGCTGCCAGGACCAGCACAAGCATCAGCAGGGCTAGAACAACCAAATACGAACGTCGTTGGGGAGCAAATACAGTAAATCGCTTGATCATAGTGCAACAATGATACAAGTGATATCCCCCCGCTTCAGTTAGTTTCATCACCAAACGCAGCAACAACTGCCAAGCGCCGGACACTTGCACCGATAGATTCATGTGTCCGGCGCCCACGGCCGCTGTTAACCGCCGTGCGGATCGAGGATCGTGGCGGTCCAGACGCCCGCGTTGCAGTCTGCCGTCAGCGTGGCCTTCATCCCGGCCACCGAGCCGGAAATACCCTGCATAACGGCCTGATAGGTGCAGCCTCCATCCGCACTCAACGCCCCTTGCCAGTGTCCTTGCCAGACCCCGCCTCCACCATAGTCGGTCGCCACAAGGGCCGTACCCCACATGGGGCCCACGAAGTTGGCGTTCCAGTTAGCGTTCATCGTTGTGGTGTTGATTCCTGCCAACTGGGGACACACCGAGGACACCTCCTCGTATTGGCTGACCCTGTCCCTGACGTGAATGTTGCCGCCGGGGAAGGTCCAGACCCCTTCATCCAGAACACTTGGCGGAGACTCCGTCCCCGTGCAATCGATCCGGATGGCCCGCGCCGCCACCGACCCTGGCGCCAGCAACAGCACGCCAACCAGTGTCATCAACACCCAAACTGACCATTTCTGCCGCCTCATGGTTCACGCTCCTTTCAGCGTTTTGCCTGTAGGAGTCTTACTGACTCCGATGACTGTCGGTACATGCGAATAATCAGCCGGCTGATCACCTCCTTTCCGATGCTACTACCTCACCAATATATTGATACAGGTCTGGCGTAGGTTCGACCTGGCTGCGGATAAAGCCAAAGAGATCGTCCAGGCTGGCGAAGCCCTGCCGCTCCCCGGTGACGGCGCTCTGCAGCGAAGCCCGCCAAGGCTCGCCCGCCTGTCCTTCCCGCCACAGGCGCAGCAGATACGAGCGGTAGGTTGGCGGTTCTCCTGTGTCGGTCAACGATCGGTCCATGCTACACCTCGCTGCATCGCTGCGCGCTGCCCATCTGCCATGCAGCTTAGCAGAAGCCTGTGAGCGTGACGTCCTAACAGCGTGAGCAAAACGTGAATTCACCGGCCCAGAACCCCGGTTTCTTGGAGAAACCGGGGTTCTGGGGTTGAAAGCAGCGCGTTCCGGGTGTATAATTGAACTACCAACGGTCGAGTGCAGCGCAACGACAGGAGGCGGCGAGATGGCGCAGTTGCAGGTCCGTCTGTTTGGCGCCCCAACAGTCATCCTGGCAGCAGGCTCTGAGGTCAGCCTGCCGTCGGACAAGGCACGCGGCCTGCTGGCCTATCTGACAGTAGAAGTTGGTCAGGCGCATCGGCGGGAGAAGCTGGCCGGGCTGCTCTGGCCCGGCTACACCGAGTCCTCAGCCCGCGCCAACCTGCGCCGCGCCCTGGCTGACCTGCGGCAGGCCATCGGCGACCACCAGGCCACGCCCCCCTACCTCCTGATCGCTCAGGAAACCCTCCAATTCAACAGCGCCAGCGCCGCCTCCGTCGACGTCGCTGCCTTCATCCAACTGACAAGCTCGCCGCCGCCCAGCGTACCAATCTCCCAATCTACTGCGCCCCAATCTACCCTCCCTCCCCTGGAGCAAACCGTCACGCTCTACCGAGCGCCCTTTCTGGAGGGTTTCTCCATTCCCGACAGCCCGGAGTTCGACGAGTGGGTGTTGCTCACTCGTGAGCACCTGCACCGCTTGATGCTGGCGGCGTTGCATCGCCTGGCGGACGACTATCAGGCGCAGGGCGCGTACGACCGCGCGCTGCCTCATGCCTGGCGACAGGTGGCGATGGACCCCTGGCAGGAAAGCGCCCACCGCCAGGTCATGCAGATCCTGGCCCTCAGCGGCCAACGGGCCGCCGCCATCGCTCAGTACGAGAGCTGCCGCAAGCTGCTGGCCGACAGCCTTCACATCGAGCCTTGTGAGCAGACGCAGCAGTTGGTTGATCGAATCCGCCGGGGGGAATGGCCGTCCGGCGCAGCGGCTCCACGCGAGTTGCCGGCAACGCAGCCCCGCCCGGTGGGGCCGTGCCCCTATCGCGGTCTGGCTCCTTTTCGCCAGGAGGATGCACCCTTCTTCTTCGGCCGTGAGGCTTTCGTTGAGCAGCTAGTTGCGTCGGTCTGCCAGGGATCGCCGCTGACAGCCGTGGTCGGCGCCTCCGGCTCAGGCAAGTCTTCGGTGGTCAGCGCCGGCCTGCTACCGCGGCTGGGCCAGGAGGCGCACTGGGCCAGCGTCCAGTTCCGCCCCGGCGTCCGGCCGTTCGACGCGCTGGCCGCTGCCCTGTTGCCGCTGGTGGCGCCGCAGTCGAACGGCGCCGACCACCTGATTGAAACGCAGAAACTGGCCGCCGCTCTGCTGGCAGGCGACCTGACCCTGGAAAGGGTGACGCAGCAG
Source organism: Anaerolineae bacterium (assembly GCA_041300885.1). Taxonomy (GTDB): domain Bacteria; phylum Chloroflexota; class Anaerolineae; order JAAEKA01; family JAAEKA01; genus JAAEKA01. The sequence goes on from JBFYTD010000387.1 coordinate 2,800, forward strand.
ACGCTGGAGTTGCAGCCCGAGACCAGCCGCCTGCTGCTGGTGATCGACCAGTTCGAGGAGCTTTTCACGCTCGGCGCCGAGCCAGCCACGCGCCAGCGCTTCATCGACGAGCTGCTGGCTGCTGCCCAGCCAGGTCAGGGCGGCTCGCCGTCCGCCTATGCACTGCTGCTCACCCTGCGGGCCGACTTCATGGGTCAGGCGTTGGCCCACCGTCCGCTGGCCGACGCGCTGCAAGCGGGCGCGTTGATGCTGGGGCCGATGACGAACGAAGAGCTGCGGGCGACCGTTGAGAAACCGGCCGAGCTGCAAGGCGCAGCCTACGAGCCCGGTCTGGTCGATCGCATCCTGGAAAACGTGGGACAGGAGCCGGGCGCGCTGCCCTTGCTGGAATTCGCCCTGACCTTGCTGTGGGAACGGCACGATGGCGGCTGGCTGACCCACGCCGCCTACGAGGAGATCGGGCAGGTCGAGGGCGCGCTGGCCCGCTATGCCGAGCAGGTCTTCGGCCGACTGGACGCCGCCGACCAGGCGCGGGCGCGGCAGGTCTTCGAGCAGTTGGTGCGGCCGGGCGAGGGCACCGAGGATACCCGCCGCGCCGCCACGCGCGCCGAGATCGGCGAGGTCAACTGGCCGCTGGTCCAGCGCCTGGCCGGCCAGCGGTTGGTAGTGACGGGC
>JBFYTD010000388.1:0-3473 GCA_041300885.1 Anaerolineae bacterium
CAGCTCGATCCCACGCGCGGCTCCTGCGCGGTGCTGGCGTAGAGGTAGAAGTCGAAGTTGTTGCACTTGGGCCACCATCCCCACTCCGTCTCCCGCAGCCAGACGGCCGCGTAGGGCGCGTTCTGTTCGTCCTTGCCGGCCAGGTCGCGCACGGTTTCGATCATGCTCACCACGTAGGGGTTCTCGGTGGTCATGCGCGCAAGCGTCCCGCGCGGGTAGAGGCGCGCCTTGTAGACATCGCCCTTGAGATCGAGGAAGGCCGCCAGGTTCCAGTAGTCCTCCTCGGCATGGTTGAGCGTCGTGCGGCTGCCCTCGCCCCACAGCGGGGGGTCGGGATACTCAATGGCGAAGCTCACCTGGCTCTCCCAGCGCAGCGGCGCGTCCACCATGCCCTTGCCGCGCGGCCAGCAAGATGCACAGGCCACGGCCATGTCCTCCCAGTCCGGGTGCCACTTGGCGTGCTGGACGTCGAGACCAAAGCTGGCTGCGTAGTCGTTCATGCGTTGGCGGTCGGCCTTGTCGTAGTAGTAGTTGGTGCCCTCAAAGCTGAGATCGATGCCTGAACCGGCGAACGCGTCCACCCACAAGTCGATCATCTGCACAACTGTCTGCTCCCACAGGGCTTGCGACAGCCCCAGCTCCTGCAAACAGGCCCTGTTCTGGCCCGCGCCCGGATTGAGCTCGCCGTAGACGCCGATGGGCAGCTCGATCCAGTCGATGTTGTTGGCAAGCGCAGGCGTGCTGTCGATATGCGCGGCCAGCGCGTCGACGAAGCTCTCATAGGCCGTCAGGTACTGGGCGCTCCAATACTTGGGCAGGCGGTGGCGCGGGTAGGTGCTGCCTAGCTAGGGATGTGCTTGCCGGCCCTTGATCGTGCTGCCCAGCTCAGGGAAGTTGATCTCCACGCGGTCATCTTCGAAGCGCAACCGGCGAACGGTCAACCCCTCCTGGAAGATCTCCAGGGCGAACGTTTCTCGATCGGCCCAGTAGCCTCGCAGACCTTGCCCATCGGGTCCCAGACGATAGCTCCCATCCAGGCCGACCGGCCAGACCTGCTCATGGCCCTGGAGCTGTAAGGTAATGGTGGCTTGGGCTGCGTCGTCGAACTCAAGCTTCACGGTTGCCAGGTCGATCGCATTGGGCTCAAGCACGTACGTTTCGCCCGAAATCACCTTGGCCTGATCTGGCAGCGGTCCTGTCGGCCAGGGATGAGGCGCTTGCGCCAGGGTATCCACTGTCGCATCCAGTTTGGCCACACCATCGGGATTGGCAGGCAACGGCTGGTCGGGACTCACGAAGGCATCGGTCAGCAGCGGCACGATCTGATCATATTCCAGGCCGTGGGCCGTCGTGACTACGACAGCGTCATAAGCCGGATGGACCTTGATGGTCTGCCCACCACGCCCCATGGCATAGTAGTTGTCGTCGGAGACCCACCAGCCGTAGCCATACTGGTCCATCCCACCAGAACTTAGAGCTTGCACTGAGTCTTTCACCCAGGAAGCAGAGACAACCTGCTTGCCCTCCCACACACCGCCGTCGAGCCACAACTGGCCGATCTTGGCGGCATCGCGCGGCGTGAGGTAGAGGTCGCCCCAGCCATGGGAGTAGCCCTCGGGATCAGGTTGCCAGTACACCTCGCGGATGCCCAACGGCTCGAACAGGTTCTGCCGGGCAAATTCGAACGCCGTCATGCCGGTCGCTTCCTGCAGGATGGCCGAGAGCAAGTGCATGCCCGGGCTGTCGTAGCAAAAAGCGGTTCCCGGTTCCCGGACCACCTTGCGATCCAGCGCAGCCTGCACCCAGTCCGGATTGGCGCGCATCGCGTTGAGGGTTTGCTCATCCCCGGCCAGGCAGCCCGATTGAAAGCCATTCCTCATGCTTACCAGGTGTCGAACGGTGACATGTTCTTTGCGTGCATCCAGATTAGCGATGGTGCGGTCCGGGAAGAAAGACAGCAGGGGCTGGCCCAGCTCGATTTTGCCCTGATCGACCGCGATACCGATCAGGGTGGTCATGACGCTCTTGGTCACGGAGGCCAGCTTATGCGGGACCGAGTCATCGTAGGGGTAGAAGTAGGCGTCCAACACCAGATGGCCGTTGCGGACGATCAGCAGGCTGTCGATAGGTAGGTCCTTGTCCCATAAGGCCTGCAATCCATCGGCCAGCTTGATGGAGTCGAGTCCTTGTTCCTCAGGGGTGCTGCGCGGCCATTCCTGAACCGCGCGTTGTTCTGGTTGGAGCAGCTGAGGAACCAGCAGGATCGCCAGCACAGCTGCCACGGCCACAACGCCAAGCCCGATTGCCAGTGTACGCGTGCGCATAGGCGTCTCCTATTCGGCGTCTCAAGACGGACAGCTGAGCGAAGAGCACAGAAAGCCTGTCGTGACGCCAACAAGACTCCTGCATGCCTGCCATGCTATGGAGACGCATGGCAGGCATGCAGCCAAATTCACGATCTCAGGGCGCCCTCTCCGCTGCTCGTCGAGCTACTGTGCGGGCGCCGGCGGTCTCTTCATGAGGCTGGCGGCGATGAAGCCGCTGAGCGCGCCGAAGAGGGGGTACAGGATGACATCGGCCACCAGGAATACGAGGAGCGATGCCAGGATGCCCGACCCTTCGCCGGTCTGCCAGGGCAGGTCGTCCTGGATCTGTAGGGCGCTGGCCAGGCGGTTCAACAAGGGCGTGGAGATGGCCGCGGTCAGCGCGTACACCACCACGCCGACCAGGGCGCCGATCAAGCCGGCCAGAGCGCCCAGGCCGGCGCTCTGGCCGCCGGTCAAGGCCGGCCCGCCAGGCTGGAAGCGCCGGTAGAGGTACACCGCCAGAAAGCCGCCCACCCACACCCACAGGCACAGGACGCAGTTGACCAGGTTGAGTAGGGGGAGATTGCCGAGCAGGCCAATAACCAGGCCTGCGACCAAGGCCGACAGAAAGAAGGAACGGGAGTTCATGGGGTTACCTCTTCTCTGAGGAATAATGGTAGGCCCTTCGCAGGACCTGCGCTGTCTACAAGATGTTTCGCAGCAGTGGAAGCTTGCGGACGCCGTAGCCGGCGAGGTAGCACAACGCCACCGCCAGAGGCGTCACCAGGATGAACTTGAGGGCCATATCCATCTTGATTGGGCTCAGGACGATGGCCAGCGGGACGATTACCAGCGGATGCAGCACGTAGACGGCGTACGTGGAGTCGGCCATGGCCTTGGCCAGCGGGCCCTGGTGGTTGAAGCGCCTGCGGAACCAAACCAGGAGGACGATGATCATGGCCATGCACATCAACTGCTGCCAGACGGAGTAGATCAACGAGAGCCAGCTCAGTCCGCCAAAGACGCCTGGATCGAGCGAGCCCGTGAGCGCACCCGTTGCCAGCGCAAGGGTGATCAGCACCACCAGCAGGGCCACGGCGATCCACAACCAGGTCTTGCCCTGCGCATCGGTCAACCCCGCCGGCCAGTTGCGGCGATAGGCGACGA
>JBFYTD010000389.1:0-3468 GCA_041300885.1 Anaerolineae bacterium
GTGGGCGGCAAGGGGCTGCGGCCGGGCGTGCAGGTGCTCCTCAAACCTTCATCCAGCTCTGGCCGGTCTCCGACCGAGCCAGAAACCATCGTCGCCACCATCGAAGCCGAACTGGAAGAGAGCCGCCGGCTGGTCAGCTTCGACCGTCCTACAGCCGAGTGGCTCTACGACCTGGGCGAGACGCCGCTGCCGCCCTACATCCATACCCCGCTGGCCGACGGTGAACGCTACCAGACCGTCTACAGCCGCGTCGAGGGCTCGGCAGCCAGTTCCACCGCCGGCCTGCATTTCACACCGGAGCTGCTGCTGACTCTGCGAGAGCAGGGGGTGGGGCTGGCCTTCGTCACGCTGCACATCGGCCTGGACACCTTCCAGCCGGTCAAGGCAGAACGCATTGAGGATCACCCCATGCACAGCGAGTGGGCGACGCTGACCACGAATGTGGCGCGGCAGATCAACGAGACCACGCTGCGGGGCGGCCGCGTCATCGCCGTGGGCACCACCGCCGTGCGCACGCTGGAGTGGGCCGCCACCGGCGCACAGGGGCTGGATCCCTACGACGTGGAGGCCTGCCCCTGGAAGCGCACCGCCGCCTTCGAGGGCGAGACCAACCTCTTCATCCGCCCCAGCTACCGCTTCCGCGCCGTGGACGCCATGATCACCAACTTCCACCTGCCGCGCAGCACCCTGCTGATGCTGGTCAGCGCGTTTGCTGGGAAGGAGTTGATCGACCGAGCGTATGCCGAGGCGATCGAACGCGGGTATCGGTTCTATTCATTTGGCGATGCGATGGTGATTGTGTAGGAAAGGAGGGAAAGAAAGGAAAGAAGGCGCCAGGGCGAACTATGAGAAACTGAGTGGAACTGGAGACGGGTGGTTTGCTGTCGGCGTTTGTTTTGTGAGGATCGGAGATGTGCGATACAATCGATATGGTATCTGGGTAACATTGGCGTGATCGATCAAGGAGTAGACCATGGAAGCAGTTATCGTTTCACCGAAGTATCAGGTTGTCATTCCACGTGCAGTACGAGAGCCCTTGGGCTTGCGGCCCGGCCAGGCAGTCCAGGTTGTGCTCTATAACAACCGCATCGAGTTGATTCCCGTCAGGCCGATGCGAGAGCTGCGCGGCTTCCTCAAGGGGATTAACACAACCATCGATCGGGAGCCTGACCACGTATGAACGTCGTCGACTCGTCGGGATGGCTGGAGTATTTCGCCGATGCGCCCAATAAGGATCCCTTCTATCAAGTACAATTAAGCCAAATCCGAGAGCAGTCGCTGCCTGTTTGATTGCTGAAAAGAGTATCGCCATGACGTCGAAAGTAACTATTGCGCTTCAGGACAACATGTTGGAACTGGTTCAGACGTTAGGTGAACCTGCCACTGTGGTGCCTGCCGCTGTGCGCCGCTATGTAGTCGACCGTTCCTTGCAGCGTTTGGAGGCTGCGGAGGAACGCGAGCGCACGTATGCCCAGCGCTACGAGATGGATTACGCCACCTTCAATCGACGCGTTACGCTAGATGAAGCCTATCTGGATCGGTTAAATCACGAGCATCCGTTGTGGGAGTCTGACGCCATCGAGTGGGCCCAGTGGGCAGAAGAGGTGGAGTTATGGCGCAAACGCTTGACGCAGGCTTTGCAGACATCATCGCCCTCGCTCGTGCCCGCCTGACCCAGGTGCGCGTCGAGGAAGATAGCGAGGCAGATAGAGCTATTCTAGCCATCGAGGGGAGATTTGGCGAGTACCGGGTCGTGCTCAAGGAAGTTATCAACCCGCAACGCCGGCCCTACGCGTACTATGTGCTGCAAGGGGAACGCCTGATACTCGGTTTTGACAACCATGCCGACCGCACTGCATTACGACTGAAATATGGGGACGCCTTCACATCCCATATCTTCGACCTGGTACCACATCGCCACGGACCCGACAAGACGCCCACCATTCTGACCGAACCGTGGGATGCCGTCAGATTTCTGGAGGATTTGGACGTCCTTCTGGCGCCAGAGTGACAGGTCGACCTGAAGTTCTTCGGTTGTGGCTCGTTCCGGTTTCCCAAGTTTCCTTCTGACCCCCTATTTCCCCTGAAAGGTTCGCAATGCCATCCATCTACACCCAAGCCGTCCACGCCGGCGAGCGGACACCCGCGCCGGCTGAGACCCCCGTTACCACGCCCATCTACCACGCGGTGGGCTATCTCGAGCCGTCAGCCGCCCGCATGGAGGCGGTGTTTGCCGGCGAGCAGGCCGGCTACGTCTACCGCCGCTACGAGAGCCCAACCGTGGACGCCTTCGAGCGGGCCGTTGCCGCGCTGGAGGGGGGCGAGGCAGCCTTCGCAACTGCGTCCGGCATGGCGGCAGTCCATGCCGCGCTGCTGGCGGCTGGCGCGCGCGCGGGCCGCGCAGTGGTCGCGGCCCAGGACTGCTACGGCGCCACCTACAGCCTGCTCAGCACGCTGATGGCCGAGCAGGGCGTGGCTGTGGCCTTCGTGGACGTGACCGACCTCCCCCAGGTGCAGGCCGCGCTGGTCGAACACCGGCCGGCCGCGCTGCTGGTGGAGACCATTTCCAACCCGCTGCTCAAGCTGGCCGACATCGCCGCGCTGGCTGGGCTGGCCCACGCGGCCGGCGCAGCCTTGATCGTGGACAGCACTTTTGCCACGCCGTTCCTGTGCCAGCCCCTATCGCTGGGCGCGGATTATGTCGTGCATTCCGCCAGCAAATACATCGGCGGCCACGGCGACGTGCTGGCCGGCGTTGTGGTGACGTCCAACGCCAACCGGCAGCGGCTGTTTGCGCTGGAAAAGCTCATCGGCGCGGTGTTGGCGCCGGAGGTGGCCTGGCTGGCGCTGAGGGGGCTGAAGACGCTGCCGCTGCGCATGGAGCGCCACTGCGCCAACGCGCTGCACGTGGCCACGTGGCTGGCTGAGCACCCGGCAGTGGCGCGCGTCCACTATCCCGGCCTGCCCAGCCACCCGCAGCACGATCTGGCCGCACGGCTTCTTGGCGGTCGCGGCTTTGGCGGCATGATCGCCTTCGAGCTGCGCGACGCGACGCAGACTGCGGCTTTCCATTTCCTGGATGCGCTCAAGCTGATCCTGCCCGCTACGACCCTGGGGGACGTGTATTCCCTGGCGCTATATCCGGTGATGGCCAGCCACCGCGCCCTACCGCCGGCCGAGCGGGCCAGGCTGGGCATCGGCGACGGTCTGCTGCGCCTGAGTATCGGTATAGAAGATGTGGCCGACATCGTGGCTGACTTGGCGCAGGCGTTAGGGAGCAGTGAGCAGTAGGTAGCGGGCAGCAAGTCCTCTACCGTGGGTGTTTACTGTTGACTGTTCACGGTTGACTGTTCACTGCCCGCCGCTTGAAAGCGTCCCATCAGCAGCAAGACCAGCGCAGCCAAGCCGGCGGCGACGCTGGTGGCCAGAATGACCAGATTGTAATCGTCGCCGCCCATATCGATGAAC
>JBFYTD010000390.1:0-3468 GCA_041300885.1 Anaerolineae bacterium
GCCTTGAGCGCCTCCTCGCGGATCATCTGCACGCCGTCGGCGATGATGCCGCCGCCGGGGAAGAGCAGCATGGCAATGGCCTGCGCCTGCATCAACGCCTTGATGGCCAGGGTCAGGTTGGGGTCCAACCGCAGCCCGTGTTGGCGCAGCAGATCCATCGACATGCTCACGGCCTGACCAAAGTCAACCGTGCCGCCCGAAATCATGATCCGGCCGATGGTGCGCTCGAAATCCTTGTAGTAGGCCTTTTCATCGACCTTGTCCACGAAGGGCGTGCTCAGGCTCTTCATCACCGAGGCCATGCCGGTCACGTCGTTCTGCTGCACGGCGACCAAGAGCTGGATGATGTTGACGCGCTGGGTCAGCTCCAGCTCGCCCACCATGCCCGTGTCGATGAAGACGATGTCGCCCGTTCGCAGCTCGACCAGAACGTTGCCGGGGTGCGGGTCGGCGTGGAAGAAGCCGTCGATCAACAGTTGCTTGACGATGGCGCGCAGCGCGTTTTTGGCCAGCATTTCCCGGTCGAGCCCGGCCTGGTCGATGGCGTCCAGGTTGCTGATCTTGACGCCGCGGATGAACTCCAGGGTCAGAATGCGGCTGGTCGATAGCTCCGGGTACACCTTGGGGATGCGCACGCCGGGAATGCCGGCCATGTTCTGGGTCAGCCGGAAGGCGTTGTAGGCCTCGCCGGTGTAGTCCAGCTCGCGGATGGCGTTGCTGCCGAACTCGTCCACCATGCCGGCCAGATCGATGGAGCGCAGGGCTTGCGAGCGGTTGGACAGCACTCGGGCCGCGTTGCGCATGATGCCCACGTCGGCCTTCATCTGGTTGCGAATGTTGGGCCGCTGCACCTTGACCACCACCTCCGTGCCATCGTGCAGGGTCGCCCGATGCACCTGGGCGGTGGAGGCGGCCGCAAACGCCGTCGTGTCGAAGGTAGCGTACAGTTCCTCGGGCGGCGCGCCCAGTTCATCGATGATGATCTCGCGCACCTGGCTGCTGGGGAAAGGCGGCACATTGCTTTGCAGTTGCGCCAGTTGCGCCTCCCACTCGGGCGGGATCACCGACGCCTGGCTGGAGACGATCTGGCCAACCTTGACGTAGGTCGGTCCCAGCTCCTCGATCATCAGGCGCACTTCGACCGGCAGATCGGGGTATTCCAGGTTTTCGGGCAGGTTCCACACCCAACGCTGCATGGTTTGGCGGAAGGCCGCCACGGTCGGCACGCGGTCGAACGCGATGTCCAGGCCGTAGCGCAGGAAGACGTTGTACACCTGCTGCAAACGCAGGTTCTCACGCAGTTTGTCGAGGGTCGATGCTTGTTCCATAGGGCGTCCTAAGCCTCCTGCCCGGCGAGCGCTGTCGCCTTTGCCGCCGGCTCATCGGGTGCGGCTGTCTCGTCGTTGGCGCCGACGACCGCAAGAACGGCTGCGGCCGCTGCGGCCTGGTTAGCCTCCTGGGGCTCGTCGGGCTGCAACTTTCCGCCAACAGCAATCTGGGTAATGAGCGCCTCTGTCGAGTTTGTCTCTCTGGCTTTGATCCTTGCGCGCAGCTCCGGGTATTTCTCCGACACAATGGGTGGCGTAATGCCCAGCAGGTTTTCCAGCACCGCGCTGGTAACGCCGATCACAGCGCCGCCCACCAGCGCCCAAAACGCAGAGGTGACTTCAAAGTGGTCGGAGAACAGCCAGGCCATCAGCAGCAGGAGCACCGTGTTGATCAGCACGAGGACCAGCCCATAGGTCGCGAAGATGAAGCGCAGGGTGGCGAACTGGATGATCGGTTTGATGAAGGCGTTCAAGACGCCCAGAGCCAACGCCAGGATGATCCACGCGAGAAGAGAACGATTCTCGAAGTAGATGTTCGGCACCAGACCTGCGGTGATCAAGAGCGCCAGCGCGTTGACGACGATGCGCATGAGCAGCATGCGCCAGTTGAACTGCCTTCGCCACATCGCAATTCGTTGCATCGTGTTGAAAGCCTCCTTCGATGGCTAGGGCGCGAGGCCCAGGTCGCTGAACAGGGCTGAAAACGCGAACTCAGCGCCGGCCAGCAGCGATCGCAGCGCAAACGCAGCGATGATCAAGATCAGCAGCGCTGTCACGGGCAGAACGATGGTGCGCCACCCCTTGGTTTCGTGCGCCTCCGCCGCGCCCATCCAGGTAGCGAAGAAGGCGACCAGCACGGTGATCAAGCGCGCCACCGGCGCGATGGGCGGGATCAGCACCAGCAGACCGAGGAACCAGGCGCTTTGGGCAAAGCCCATGGCCCGCAAGGTCCTGGTGAATGTTCCCTTCCCGCTGAGCAGCCGTCCCGCCGCAAAGACCACCAGGGTGGCCAGCAGCCACAGGCCCAGGCGGGCGATGAGAAACGTCCCGTCGAAGCCATCCATCACGATAATCGTCTCGACCAGCGCTGCCAGCAAGGCGATCAACAGGGCAGGGCCGGTCATCAGGGCGTCCTTCACCACGTCCTGGTAGGCGCTGCGCTCCAGAATCAGCGCACGCAGGGCAGTCCCGACCCAGACGCCGACGTTGCCGATGCCCCTGGCCAGGTTGGACGGCGACCAGGCGCTGATCTCGGCGGCTTGACCGGCCTGCGTTCCTTCCACCTTGGGCGGCACAGGTGTGCCGCGCACGCCGTTGAGAATGTGGAACACGTCGGTGGAGTTGCGGGTGTCGGGCACCACCACGTCCGACGGATGGAAGATGAAGGCGTCGGTCTGCTCGCCGCCGATGCCGCCGTGGTTGCCGATCAGCTCTTCCAGCGCGGCCACCGTGCCGTCGGGATAGACCGAGCTGATCACCATCAGGTCGCCGGCGTGGGGGAAGTCCATCACCCGGCGCACCTGCCAGACGCGCTTGTCGATAGTGGCGTGGCCGTAGGCGTCAGGATCGGCCGGCGCATAGGGCAGCAATGGATCGTCGCCGGTCACCTCGTCCGTGTGCAAATTGCGTTGGCCGGCCTTGCTCAGCGCCACGGGCGTGCCGTCGTCCAGATAGCCGCACACCAGGCCGATGCCCTCGTGCTGTACCAGCGCGTCGACCATGCCCGGGTAGGCCGCGTTCAATTCGTTCAAGGTGATCTTGCGCGGGAAGAGATCGAAGTAAACCTGGGCCAGGTTGCCGCTGCCGTAGGCCGTTACCTGGGCTGCTTGCGCTAGCTCCTCAGTCTCGCTAGTCTTGGCCCCCTTTTCGATCAGTTTCTGTCCTTGCTTGGCCACGGCCCGGCCAGTGGCGCCGCCCTCCTGCTGCTGGACATTGGCCAGCTCACCCGACACGCCGGTCAGCGAGGTCATGCCCGTGTCGCCGCCCATCGACTGGGCCACGGTCACGCCCTGCGGCAATAGCTGCTCGATGAACTCCTTCAGGCTGACGCCATAGCGCATCTTGAAGGTGGGGCCGAAGGACTGGCCGTGGTCGGACAGCAGGATCAGGTCGTACGGCCGCGGCGCCTTCTCCTTGATGG
>JBFYTD010000036.1:0-9656 GCA_041300885.1 Anaerolineae bacterium
GCAGGCGGTTCTCCAGCGCCACCTGCTGGGCGCGCAGGTGCTTCTTGACGGTCATGGGATAGTACGTGCCGCCCTTGACCGTGGCGTCGTTGGCGACGATCAGGCACTCGCGGCCGGCGACCGCGCCGATGCCGGTGACAATGCCGGCGCTGGGCGCGCCGCCGTCGTACAGATCCCACGCCGCCAGGGGCGACAGCTCCAGGAAGGGGGAGCCGGGGTCCAGCAGCCGGTCGATCCGTTCGCGGACGAAGAGCTTGCCCTGCTCGGCGTGGCGCTGCTGGGCCTGCTGGCCGCCGCCGCTGCGGGCCAGCACCAGCCGGCTGCGTAGCTCCTCGGCCAGGGCGCGGTTATGCGCTGCGTTGGCCTGAAATTGGGGGTCTTGCGGGTCGAGGTGTGAGTCGAGGACTTCCATAGTCAGCCTTCTTAGATGTCGAAAAAAGGGCATTGACGCAGACTGGAGCAATCGTCATTCTACCACACATGATCGTTTTGCGCATCGTTTTTGGGCGCACTGCACACAGGGCAGTGTAATCCACCGCAGCGCAGAGGTGTTGCCAGACGATTGCGACTGTGTTACAATGCCGGTCGTTAGCGATTGCATGTCTACATCGAGGAGAGAGCCATGACCCCAACCGCCACCGTGCAAAGATAGCTCCAGCAATAAGCAATTGGACGGCCACCCCCGGCTACTACCGACTCTGGCTGCCCAGCGACCATCGGTTGGTATGGAGCGTGTTGGAAGACGAGCAGATCGTAGACTTGCTTTATGTTGGGCCAAAGGCGCCTGATCTCTACGAACAATTGGGACTGGGACGTTCATCGCCTCAGAACGGCGGGTAATCTGCGAGTACGGGTAGCAAGTCACCACAATACTCACTCCGAAGCGTTATGTTAGGCGGGATGCAGCGCGCGGAAAAATGACCCGTTTGGGTACTAGACCAGGGGAGTGTATGCCACTACACTAGCAGTGACATCTGTCGACACCATGGGCGTCTCCCGGCACGCGGGCTGCGCCCGGTCGAGCCTGTGCAAGGTTCTGGCAGGAGGTCCTTTATGGAAGCAATCGAGCTGTTGCTGCCCCTGGCGCTGATCCTGATCGGCGCGCGGCTGGTGGGCCGCTTGAGCCAGCGTTTCGGCCTGCCGGCCGTGCTGGGCGAGCTGCTGGCCGGCCTGATCCTCGGCCCGTCGCTGCTGGGCTGGGTGCAGACCGGCGAGGTGCTCAACGCCGTCGCGGGCATCGGCGTCTTGCTGCTGATGTTCATCGCCGGCCTGGAGACTGACCTTTCGTGCCTACAGCGAGTGGGCAAGCCGTCCTCCTACGCAGCCGTGGCCGGCGTGATCCTGCCCTTCCTGGGTGGGGTGGCCGTCGGCTTGGCCTTTGGCCTGGACACAGCGACCAGCCTCTTTCTGGGCACGGCGCTGACCGCGACCAGCGTCAGCATCTCCGTGCAGACCCTGCGTGAACTGGGCCGCTTGCAGAGCAAAGAGGGCCTGATCATCCTGGGCGCAGCCATCATCGACGACGTGTTGGGGATTCTCGTGCTCAGCGTGGTACTGGTTGTGGCCGGCCAGGGCGGCAATCCGCTGCTGGCTGTGGGCAAGGTCATCCTCTTCATCCCCATCGCTCTCCTCGTCGGCAATATCGTGGTCACGCCCATGGTGCAGTGGATCCATCGCCACCATGCGCGCGAGGCCGGTTTCGCCCTGATCCTGGCCCTGGTGCTGGTCTTTGCCTGGGCAGCGGAAGCGCTGGGCGGACTGGCGGCCATCACCGGCGCCTATTTGGCCGGGGTATTGGTGGCGCGCATGCCCGAGGCCCGCGAGTGGGTCGTAGACGGCGCTTCTGTGATGGGCTACGGCCTGTTCGTGCCGGTCTTTTTCGTCACCGTTGGCTTGACCACCGATGTGCGCAGCGTGATGCTGGCTCCAGCCTTGACCCTGACAGTAATCGTCGTGGCCGTGGCGACCAAAGGGATCGGCTCGGCCATCGGCGCGCGGGCAGGCGGATGTGATGCGCGCGAGGCGCGGGCGGTCGGCGCCGGCATGATCGCCCGCGGCGAGGTGGCGCTGGTGATGGCCACCCTGGGGCTGAGCAGCGGCCTGCTCAACGAGACCAGTTTCACCGTGGTCGTGCTGATGACCGTCGTCACCACCCTGTTGACCCCGCTGCTGCTCAAGCTCACCGCGCCGCGTGGTGTGGTCCAGCCCGCGGCTGCCGAGGCCCTGGCCGTAATCCCCATGGCTATACCCGTGGAAAACGTCTGATGCAGCGCGTCAAAAGATGACCCATTTGGGTACTAGCGCCGGGCTTGGTTAGTCTGCTATCATACCTTTGGTTGTGACCGATGATTTGACAGGTCAACGTCCCAGATTTCATGCGGCAGGCAATGCAGCATTGGCCCAGTCAGGTCTCAAGCCAAATAACCAGGTAAGGAGGTTTGATTATCATGCGAAAAAGCATCTTGCGCCGGTTAGCGATCCCCCTGTTGGTGGCCGGGCTGCTGTCAGCCCTCAGCAGCGTCGCCTTCGCCCAGGAAGGCCCGTCCACCTCCGAGCTGGCCGAAGCGATCAACGTCATGTGGATGCTGGTCGCTGGTTTTCTTGTGTTCTTCATGCAGGCTGGCTTTGCCTTGGTGGAGACCGGTTTCACCCGCGCCAAGAACGTCGCCCACACCATGATGATGAACTTGATGGTGTTCTGCATCGGCGCGATTGGCTTCTGGCTGGTGGGCTTTGCCTTTCAGTTCGGTAGCGTCAATTTCACTTATGCTGCCACGGCGAGCGCCGCCGAATGGGCGCACTCGCCCGTAACCCTGGGCGATTGGAGCGGTCTGCTAGCCACCCCGTTGTTGCAGTTCGGCCAGCACGGCATTCTGGGCGGCAGCGGCTTCATGCTGGCCGGCATGGGCGCCTCCAGCGGCATCCTGGCGTTCTTCCTGTTCCAGATGGTGTTCATGGACACGGCCGCCACCATTCCCACCGGTTCCACAGCCGAGCGCCTGAAGTTCTCCGGCTTCATCCTGATGGCCTTGTGGGTCAGCATGTTCATGTATCCGCTGATCGGCAACTGGGTGTGGGGCGGCGGCTGGCTGCAAAATCTGGGCCGCTCGCTGGGCTTTGGCAACGGCGCGGTGGACTTCGCCGGCTCTGGCGTGGTGCACATGGTGGGCGGCGCGATAGCTCTGGCGGGCGCGATCGTCCTCGGCCCCCGCATCGGGCGCTTCAACAAGGACGGCTCAGCCAACGCCATGCCCGGGCACAACATCCCGTTGGGTATTCTTGGCACAATCATCCTGTTCTTCGGCTGGTTTGGCTTCAACCCTGGCTCGTCGTTGGCCTTCGTCGGCGCCGGTCGCTCGCTGGCCGTCACGGCGGCCGTCAACACCCTGCTGGCCGGCGCGGCCGGTGGCATCGCCGCCATGGCCTACATGTGGCTGATCGGCCCCAGCAAACGGCCCGATCCTGGCCTGTCGGTCAACGGCGTCCTGGCCGGCCTGGTGGCCGTCACCGCCCCGTGTGCGTTCATCACCCAGACATCGGCTGTGGTCATCGGCTTGGTGGCGGGCGTGCTGGTCTGCCTGGCTACCTTCGGCCTGGAGAAGCTGCGCATCGACGATCCGGTGGGCGCGGTGCCGGTGCACCTGATCAACGGCATGTGGGGCGTGCTGGCGGTCGGCATTTTTGCCAACGGCAGCGCGGTGACGGCCGGCTGGAACGGCGTTGCGACGCCTGTCACCGGCCTGCTGTACGGCAGCACCGGCCAGTTGGTGGCGCAATTGTTCGAGTTAGTCGCCGTGTTCGTCAGCGTTTTCGCCCTCTCCTGGGTTTTCTTCAAGGTGGTCAACGCCGTCAAGCTGCTGCGCTCTGCCCCGGCCGACGAGCTGGGCGGCCTGGACATCCCTGAAATGGGCGCACCCGGCTACACCACCGTGGACATGGTCATGCCCGGTGGCCGCCTGGTGCAGCAAGTTCCGGCTGGCGCCCGCCCCGTCGCTGGGGCGAAGTAGGCGGGAGATGACCGGATGGCATGGTGACAGGAGTGTGGCCGGTTACCCTGGCGTCTGCGACAGTCTGCGAAAGGATCAGTGAACTATGACGAAGAAAATCGAAGCGATTATCCGGGAAGAGGCGCTGGATGCCGTCAAGGAAGCGCTCAAGCAAATCGGCATCGTTGGCATGAACGTCTACGAGGTGCGCGGCCACGGCCGGCAGGGCGGCATCGAGCTCTCCTGGCGCGGCACGTCCTACCGCATGGACCTCATTCCCAAGATGCAGCTCAACATCATCCTTAGCGACCACAATGTCGAAAGGACGGTAGACGCCATCATCCAGGCGGCGCGAACGGGCAATGAAGGCGACGGCATCATCTTCATCTACCCGGTAGACGACGTGGTGCGCATCCGCACCGGCGAGCGCGGCCACGATGCTCTGATGTACGCCGATGACATCGACACCCGCAAGTAAACGAGGAATGATGAACGATGAATGAAGTATGTGCATTTCCCCATTCATCATTCATCGTTCATCGTTCCGTTTTCGACACACCAACACACATTACAGCAGTAGAAGGAGATTGTAACCAATGGCAACACCAAGCGACGTCTCGAAGATGATCAAGGACGAAGACCTAAAGATCGTCGACGTCAAGTTTACTGACCTGTTCGGCGAATGGCAGCACTTCTCGATGCCGGTCGAAGAGTTCTCCGAGGAGGGCGCTTTCGAAGAGGGCATGGGCTTCGATGGCTCGTCGATTCGCGGCTTTCAGAGCATCGAGTCTAGCGACATGATCCTGCTGGCCGACCCTGACTCGGCCATGATCGATCCAGTGCATGAGATGCCTACCCTCAGCCTGACCTGCGACGTGTACGATCCGATCTCGCGCCAGCCTTACAGCCGTGATCCGCGCTACATCGCCAAGAAGTCGGTCGAGTATCTCAAGAGCACCGGCATTGCCGACACGGCCTACATCGGCCCGGAGGCTGAGTTCTTCATCTTCGACAAGGTGATGTTCTCGGCCGGCGAGTACTCCTCGGCCTACGAGATCGACAGCATCGAAGGCCCCTGGAACAACGGCATCTTCGGCTTTGGCCACTCGGTGCAGCACAAGCGCGGCTACTTCCCCGTGCCGCCGCAGGATACCCTGCAGGATATCCGCTCGGAGATGGTGCGCACGATGATCGCCTCTGGCGTCGACATTGAGCTGCATCACCACGAGGTGGGCACGGCCGGCCAGTGCGAGATCGATATGCGCTTCAAACCGCTGGTGCGCATGGCCGACCAGGTGCAGATCTACAAGTACATTGTCAAGAACGTGGCCAAGAAGCACGGCAAGACGGCCACCTTCATGCCCAAGCCGATCTACGCCGACAACGGCTCCGGCATGCATACCCACCAGAGCCTATGGAAGGACGGCCAGCCGCTCTTCGCCGGCGACGGCTACGCCGGGCTGAGCCAGATGGCGCTGTGGTACATCGGCGGCCTGCTCAAGCACATCAACTCGCTGCTGGCCATCTGCGCGCCGACCACTAACTCCTATCGCCGCCTGGTGCCGGGCTACGAGGCGCCCGTGGTGGTGGCCTACTCGGCCCGCAACCGCTCGGCTGCCTGCCGCATCCCCATGTACTCCCAGTCGCCCAAGGCCAAACGCGTCGAGTTCCGCTGCCCCGACCCGGCTGCCAACCCCTATCTGGCCTTCGCCGCTTGCCTGATGGCCGGCCTGGATGGCATCAAGAACCAGATCGACCCCGGCGATCCGGCCGAGGTGGACCTGTTC
Organism: Anaerolineae bacterium; assembly: GCA_041300885.1. Taxonomy (GTDB): domain Bacteria; phylum Chloroflexota; class Anaerolineae; order JAAEKA01; family JAAEKA01; genus JAAEKA01. Next base: position 5,774 of record JBFYTD010000036.1, read on the forward strand.
GACGCTGAGCACATGGGCCAGGTCAAGACCACCGTCGGCAAGCTCAACGAGTCGCTGGACGCGCTGGCCGCCGATCATGACTACTTGCTGGAGGGCGGCGTCTTCACGCCTGACGTGCTGGAGGCCTTCGCCAAGTACAAGTGGGAGACCGAGGTCGGCCCGGTGGCCCTGCGGCCGCATCCGTATGAGTTCTTGCTGTATTACAATGCGTAGCATGGGTGGCAGGTAGCAGTGTGTCATGTGCCAAGTGTCATGTGTAGAGAGTCGGGGCCATTGTTCCGGCCACCTGACACTTCAAGCACTTGACACTTTAGCACCTGACACATGACACCTAAGCACTTGACACTTTCCGCCGTCCCACGGCGCGCCCGGGTTGAGCCTTTGCCCAGCCCGGACCCGCCCGGTGGGTCTGGTGTAGTGTGTGGGTGTGTGGCGCGTGAGGCGGCTTCGGTTGCCTCACGCGTCGCATTTCAACGCACGAACTTGTTACCAGGGGAAGCTTGCGGTACAATGCCGCCCCATGACGACCTATGACCTATGTATCGCCTGGAATTGGCCGCATGACGCCGGATTTGTAGGCCTGTTGGAGCGAGCTTGCCGTGAGCGGGGGCTGTCGGTGTTGCACATCACGCCGCAGAACCTGGACGCTGCCCATCAGGCGTTGCAGGACGGCGAACTCAGCTTCCGCGCTTTCACCAACCGGGCAGCCGATACCGACCCAGCCTTTCTCAAGATCGTGGACTGGGCGCGCACCAACGGCGTCTTTCGCATCAATCCCCACGAGCGGGAGACCTATACGGCCGACAAGGCGACCATGCATCTGGAGTTGATCGCCTCCGGCTTGCACACGCCCTACAGCATCATCCTCCCCCCCTACGACGAGCAGCCTGAGCTGCCCGACCTCGACCTGACGCCGCTGGGCCCGGCCTTTGCGATCAAGCCGGCCAACGGCGGCGGCGGTGAGGGAGTGATCTGTGAGGCCACGTCGGCCGAGCAAGTGGCTCAGGCTCGCCAGCAGTTCCCCCACGACAAATATCTGTTGCAGGCCTACGTCACACCGGCAGAGATCGAGGGGCAGCCCGCCTGGTTCCGGGTCATCTACTGCCTCGGCGAGATCTACGCTAATTGGTGGCCGCCTCGGACGCACATCTTCCGTCCCGTCCAGCCCGATGAGGTTATTTCTTTGCGCTTGGGTGAGCTGTACGACATGGCCGTACGCATCGCCAACGTCTCGCGCCTGCACCTTTTTTCCACCGAGATCGCCTTGACCCCTGACGGCCAGTTTTTGGCCGTGGACTACGTGAACGATCAGATCGACCTGCGCCTGCAATCGCAGGCCCAGGACGGCGTGCCCGATGCCATTGTTTGGGATATCTGCCGCCGCCTGGCTGAGTTGGTCTGGCAAGAAATCAATACTCGACGAGGAGCACCATCAATGACCAGCGACCGCCTGCTCAATCGCAGCGAAATCGATCCACAATTCACCTGGAACGCAGAGAGCGTTTTCGCGTCCATCGAAGCCTGGGAGGCGGAGTACGCCAGCGTGGCGGCCAGCCTGCCCGGCCTGCGTAGATTCGAAGGCCGGCTCGCCGAAGGCCCGTCCGTGCTGTTGCAGGCGCGCGCGTCTATCGAGGCGTTGGAGCAGCGGCTGTGGCGGCTGGCTGTCTACAGCGGCATGGACTCAGCCGTCGATACCACCAACCAGGCGGCCACCGAGCGCGATAGCCGCGTGCAGGGGCTTTTTGGCCAGTTCATGGGCGCCATCGCTTATGCAGCCCCGGAGCTGCTGGCCATTGGCCTGCCCACCTTGCAGCAGTGGCTGGTCGATGAGCCGCGGCTGGCAGTCTATGCCCATTATATCGACGACCTGTTCCGCCGCCAGGCTCACGTGCGCTCGGCTGAGGTCGAGGAACTGCTGGGATTGGCGGCCGATCCTTTTGCAGGCGCCTATGGCGCCTGGACGATGCTGACCAACGCCGACATGCAGTTCCAGCCGGCCACGGACAGCAACGGCCGCGAGCTGCCCCTCAGCCAGAGCACCTATGACGGCCTGCTGAACAGCCCCGACCGCGCAGTGCGGCGCACGGCTTTCGAGCGCTACACCGACCAATACCTGGCGCACAAGAACACGCTTACCAACAACCTGCTGACCTCCGTCAAGCAGAACGCCTTGCAGATGCGAGCGCGGCGCTACGATTCCACGCTGGAGATGGCCCTGTTCGACAATGCCATCCCAGTCGCGGTCTTTCACAATCTCCTCGAGACCTTCCGCAAGCACCTGCCGGTGTGGCATCGCTACTGGGCCGTGCGGCGCAAGGCGTTGGGGGTCGAGACGTTGCAGCCTTACGACATCTGGGCGCCGCTGGTGGCGCAGCCGGCCGCCGTCAGCTACCAGCAGGCCGTAGCCTGGATTTGCGAAGCGCTGGCGCCGCTGGGCCAGGACTACGTGGATGCCGTGCGCCGCGGCTGCCTGGAGCAGCGCTGGGTCGACGTCTACCCCAGCCAGGGCAAGAGCTCCGGCGCGTTCTCCAGCGGCTCACAGCTCACCTACCCCTTCATCATGATGAGCTACACCGACGACAGCCAGAGCCTGGGTACGCTGGCCCACGAGCTGGGCCATTCCATGCATTCCTACCTGGCCTGGCAGACCCAGCCGCCGGTCTACAGCGGTTACAGCCTCTTTGCCGCCGAGGTCGCCTCCAACTTCCATCAGGCCATGACCCGGGCCTATCTGCTCGATCCGCAGCGTAATCTGCCGCGCGATTTACAGATCGGCATCATCGAAGAGGCCATGAGCAACTTCCATCGCTATTTTCTGGTGATGCCCACCCTGGCCCGCTTCGAGCTAGAGGTGCATGAACGCATCGAGCGCGGTGAGGGCGTCACGGCCGACGGCATGATCGAACTGCTGGCCGGGCTGGCAGCCGAGGGCTTCGGCGATGAAATGGCGCTGGACCGCGAGCGGGTCGGCATCGGCTGGGCCACCTTCCCTCACCTGTACATGGACTACTACGTCTTCCAGTACGCCACCGGCATCTCCGGCGCACATGCGCTATCCAACCGCATCCTGTCAGGCGTGCCGGGCGCCGCCGAGGATTATCTGGGCTTCCTGTGCGCCGGCGGCTCCCAGCACCCGCTGGACGCGCTGCGCGCGGCCGGCGTCGATCTGGCCAGTCCGCAGCCGGTGGAGGAGACGTTTGCGGTGCTCAGCGGGTTGATCGACCGGCTGGAGGCTTTGGTGAATGGGTGATTAGGTGATTGGGTGACTACGTAAGTATCTCGCAAGCACCGGGTCCAATCACCCAATCACCTTGTCATTCCCATGACGCCCGACATCCTCCTCACCTTCGTCATCCTCGTCCTGGCCGTGGCCTTCTTCCTGTCCAGGACACTAGTGTCTCGTCAACCGTGATTTGAGGAGTTCGCACGCCCACGTGCGAACCCGGCATCTGGGGATGCCTAACTCCTCAAATGAGCGTTGACACGACACTAGTGATCTGCTTGCTAACTGCACGGATTAGGCTGACCGATCAGCCCATACGGGTTGGAAGAGCGGACGTTGCGCGGATACGTGCCAGATCAACAGGTCGTTCCCCAGGCTGACGCCGCTGCGATGATGTCGTTGACGTCGATCACGCCGTTCGGCGCGAGATCGAAGTTGGGATCCCAGTTGGGATCGCTGCTGGTCATGCCCCAGCGCGCAGCCACTGACTGGATATCGGCGATGTCGACGCCAGCCGGCGGCACAACGTCTGCACAGGGAACGTTCAGCATCCGCCACAGCTCACCGCCGTCAACGAGGTTCACCGTCCCCGTGTAGAGCTGATCCACAAAATCTGCTGTGGCGTTGTTCCGGTTCGAGCCGGTGTTGTTAGCGTCGCCG
>JBFYTD010000391.1:0-3465 GCA_041300885.1 Anaerolineae bacterium
GGCCATGGACCTGGGCGCGACCTACTGGAGCACGCTGGCACGCGTGACCCTGCCCATCGCCTTCCCGGCCATGGTGGCAGCCTTCCTGGTCTCCTTCACCACCAGCTTCGACGAGTTTGCACTGGCCTTTTTCCTGATCGGACCCGACCCGACCTTGCCGGTCTACATCTACTCGCAATTGCGCTTCCCCAGCCGGCTGCCGATCATCGTCACCATGGCCTCGGTGATCATGGTGGTTTCGGTGCTGATGATTGTCTTCAGCGAGTATCTGCGGCGCTGGGGTCATTCGACGCCTGCCCGCCCGCGCTCCGAGGGCGCCCAATGACAGCAAAAACAGCCACGAATGGCGCGGTTCCAGCCGTGGAGCTGCGCAATGTCTACAAAACCTTCCCGGCCGGCCGCAGCGAGAGCGAGGTGGCCGCGGTCAACGGCGTCAACCTGACCTTGCCCAGCGGCGAGTTCTTTACGCTGCTAGGCCCCAGCGGCTGCGGCAAGACCACCACCCTGCGCATGATCGCCGGTTTCGAGACTCCCACGGCCGGCGAGATCTACATCCAGGGCCAGGAGATGAGCCGCACGCCGCCCTACCGCCGGCCGGTCAACACGGTCTTTCAAAACTATGCGCTCTTCCCCCACCTGACTATCGAGAAGAACGTGGCCTTCGGGCTGAACGTCAAGAAGGTGTCTAAGGCCGAGCAGCAGCGGCGGGTGGAGGAAGCGCTGGCGCTGGTGCAGTTGCCCACGGTGGGCCAGCGCAAGCCGACGCAGCTCTCCGGCGGCCAGCAGCAGCGCGTGGCCCTGGCGCGCGCGCTGATCAACCGGCCGGCCGTGCTGCTGCTGGACGAGCCGCTGGGCGCGCTGGACTACAAGCTGCGCCAAGCCATGCAGTTGGAGCTCAAGGCCCTACAGCACGAGGTCGGCATCACCTTCATCTACGTCACCCACGACCAGGAGGAGGCGCTGACCATGTCCGACCGCATCGCGGTCATGAGCCAGGGCAAAGTCCTGCAGGTCGGCACACCCATCGAGATCTACGAGCGCCCTACCACCCGCTTCGTGGCCAACTTCATCGGCGAGACCAACTTCCTGGAGGGGCGGGTAACGCGCGTCAACGGCAACCGCTGCACTGTGCAGGTGGCCGACGGCCTGGAGGTCAGCGGCAGCAATTTCGGCCCTATGTCGCTGGGCGACCCGGTGACGGTCAGCATCCGGCCGGAGAAGATCCGCATCCACGAGAGCCGGCCGGAGCCGCAGCCCAACCTGTTCGAGGCCGCCGTAGACCGGGTAGCCTACATCGGCTCCGACACGCAGCTCTTCATGACCATGCCCTACGGCGCCAAGGTACGCGCCTACGACCAGAACGAGCTCTCCACCGTGGACGAGAACTACTTCTACGCGGCCGGCGACCAGGCGTGGATCAGCTGGCGGCCGGAGAACGCGTTGGTGTTGAAGGACTGACGGCAGAGTGTCAGGTTTCAAGTGTCATGTTTCAGGTGTCGGAGTGTCAAGTGCCTGGATGCGCGCAGGATGAGTGCAAACCTCGTGAGTAGGCCGGGACTTTATGCTCGTGGCCGGTCTCCGACTGAGCCCGCCCTACCTGCCCTTGGTGCTCGGGCCGGTCTCCGACCGAGCCCCTACGGTGCGCCGCAACGCTTTTTGTGATGACGACCACTTCCATCTTTGCCCGCCGCTGGCTAGCGCGGCTGTGCGGCGACGATATGAACCGCTGCCTCAAGCTGGCGGCGGCTTTTGGCGCGGTCTACGTGATCTGGGGATCGACTTACCTGGCGATCCGCGTTGCCATCGAGACCATGCCGCCGTTCGCGATGGCCGGCCTGCGCTTTGTGATCGCCGGCGCGCTGCTCTACGGGTGGCAGCGCTGGCGCGGCGCACCGACACCGCTGCGCATCCATTGGCGCAGCGCAGCGATCATCGGCGCGCTCTTGCTGCTGGGCGGCAACGGCGGCGTCACCTGGGCGGAGCAGGAAGTGCCGTCCGGCCTGGCCGCGCTGATCATCGCCACGGTGCCGATCTGGGTCGTAGTCTTTGGCGCGCTGCGGCCGGGCACGCCGCGGCCCAACCGGCGCACCCTGGTCGGCATCCTACTGGGATTGGCGGGCATCGCCCTGCTGGTCGGCCCCTCCAATCTGGCGGTCAACCAGCAGATCCGCACCATCAGCTATGTGGTGCTGCTGCTGGCCCCAGTGTCCTGGGCTATCGGGTCCCTCTACTCGCGCGGGGCCAAGCTGCCGGCCTCGCAGCTCCAAGCCACCGGGATGGAGATGCTGGCAGGCGGCGGGCTGCTGCTGCTGGCCGCTACCGTTACCGGCGAGTGGGCCCGCTTCGACGTGGCCGCCATCTCACTGCGCTCAGCCGCGGCCTTTCTCTACCTGATCTTCATCGGCGCCATCATCGGCTTCACGGCCTACATCTGGCTGCTCAAGAACACCACCCCCGCCAAGGCCACCACCTACGCTTACGTCAACCCGGTGGTGGCGGTCTTCCTGGGCTGGGCCATCCTGAGCGAGCCGGTCACGCCGGCCATGCTGGCGGCCATGGTCATCATCCTCTTCTCGGTGGCGCTGATCTCGGGCGTCACCTTTCAGCGCCGGCCGCCAGCCGCATGACCCGCACCTGCGGGCAAGCATCGATCAAACGCAGCGTAATGCGTAATGCGTAACCCGTAACTCGGAAACTGTCTCCGCATTACGAGAAAGTCCTCCGGTTACGTGTTACTCGTTACGTATCACGCCTTACGTCACAAGCCCGACATTTTCAGCAAACCTCGAGATCTGACCCATGACCAACACCTTCCGCTCCTACAACTCGCCCCTGCTGGAGCTGCGCGCCCAGCCCGGCAAAGGCGACTTCGGCATCTACACCACGGCCCCAGTGCCGGCCGGCACGCTGCTGCTGCTCTTCACCGGCGACATCGTCGACGAGGCTACCCTGGCCCGGGTGCCCGACAGCCACCGCCGCTTCTCGATCCAGATCGAGGAGGGGCTGTACATGGTGACGCTGGGCGAGCCGGAGGTCAGCGACTATCTCAACCACTCCTGCCAGCCCACGGCCGGCATGAGCGGCCAGATCGGCGTGGTGGCGCTGCGCGACCTGGCCGCCGGCGAGGAGATCTGCATCGACTACGCCATGTGCGACGGCAGCCCCTACGACGAGTTCACCTGCGGCTGCGGGACGCCGTCGTGTCGCGGCCAGATCAGCGGCAACGACTGGATGCGGCCGGAGCTGCAAGCGCGCTACGCTGGGTATTTCTCGCCCTATTTACAGCGGCGGATCGAGCGACAGCGTAACGAGTAATGCGTAACTCGTAACACGTAACCCGGAATGCGCACCCAAATCACGTTGACTCCGGGTTACGCATTACTCGTTACTCGTTACTCGTTACGAATGGAGGCGTATCGAGTAATGCGTAACTCGTAACACGTAACCCGGAATGCGCACCCAAGT
>JBFYTD010000392.1:0-3464 GCA_041300885.1 Anaerolineae bacterium
TGTGTCCTACGATACCACAGCTTTGTTTGATCTGCGTTAGCCAACTGCTAGCGTTGTGCTAGAAAGCCTGAATAGTTACCAACTCGCATACTTTTCCCTTTTGGTTCTAGCCCATGACGATCTCATCCTCGTCCCTGCCCCGTTTTCTAACCCGCAAAGGCGTGCCCCTGTGGCGCGACGTGGTAGTGTTGAAATGGGTTGCCCAGATCATCTCGGCAATCCTGGTGTTGGGTTTTCTCTGGTTCTTCATCAGCAACGTGCTGCAGGCCGCTGAGGCGCGCGGGCTGGGCCTGGGGTTAGGTTTTCTGCGCGGCGCAGCCGGCTTCCCCATCGCCGAGTCGGTGGTGCCCTACGACCCCTCCCGATCTTTCGGCTACGCCCTGTGGGTCGGTTTCCTTAACACCCTCAAGGTCTCAATCGTTGGCATCGTCCTGGCTACTTTCCTGGGGCTGGGAGCAGCGCTGGCCCGGCTGTCCTCCAACTGGCTGGTCAGCAACATCGCCGGCCTCTACATCAACATCATCCGCAACATTCCCCTGCTGGTGCAGCTATTCATCTGGTATTTCGCGGTCTTCCAGAAGCTGCCCCCGGTCCAGCAGGCGCTGACTCTGCCAGGGCCGATCTACATCAGCCAGCGCGGGCTGTACATGGTCGGTCCTCAGCCCACCGCGACCTTCGGCGTGTGGCTGCTGTTTGTGACGGCTGGTCTGGTTCTGGGCTATCTGTTGCATCGCAATTTGCTGCGCTATCAGGTGCGCACCGGCCGCAGCACCTACCCGATCTTGGTGGGGTTGTTGGCGCTGGTGGGCGTGCCGCTGCTAGGCTGGTTCCTGGTCGGCGCAGCGCCTATGCGGCTCACGACGCCCGAGCTGGCTCGCTTCAACTTCGAGGGCGGCATGCGGTTGACGCCAGAGTTCGCCGCCCTGCTGGTGGGTCTGGTGGTCTATACCGGCGCCTTCATCGCCGAGGTGATACGCGCCGGCATCCTGGCGGTGCAGAAGGGGCAGGTTGAGGCCGCTAAGTCGCTGGGGCTGAACGCCTTTCAGACCCTGCGCCTGGTGGTGCTGCCCCTGGCCATGCGGGTGATCATTCCGCCGCTGATCAGCCAGTATCTCAACCTGACCAAGAACTCCAGCCTGGCCATCGTCATCGGCTATGCTGACATGTTCTTCGTTGGCCGCACTATCATCAACCAGGCCGGGCAGGCGGTGCCGGTCTTTCTGTTGATAATGGCTATCTACCTGGGCCTGAGCTTGCTGACCTCGGCGGTGCTCAACGTCTACAACCGCCGCGTGCAACTGGTGGAGCGCTAACCATGAGCACAGCAACCGACACTTTCATTGGTCCGCCCGCCCGCCCTGGCGCCGTGCTCTGGCTGAAAAAGAATCTCTTCAGCTCCTGGCTCAACACGCTGCTGACTATCGTCTCCGCTACATTGATCGCCTTCGTCGTAGTCGGGCTGGGCCGCTGGATTCTGTTCGACGCGGACTGGAGTCCGGTGGTGCAAAACTTGCGCCTGTTCGCGGTCGGCCCCTACCCGGTCGAGCAGATGTGGCGCATCTGGGCCATCGTCTACATGGTGTCCTTCCTGATGGGCATCAGCGGCGGCCGCTGGCGCGGCTCGGTGCAGACCTTCGCCCTGGCCCTGGCGCTGGCCTACACGGTGCTGGCGCTCCTGCCTATCAGCCTGGAGTATCTGCCGCTGGCCAGCCGGCTGCGGCTGCTGGGCAACGTGCTGGCGGCCGGCCTGGGCTATCTGCTCGGCCGCAGGGTCGCGATCAAGGGCCGCTGGCTGGCGCTGGCCTGGGTGCTCTCCTTCGCGCTGACGCTGTTGCTGCTGGGGGGCTTGCGCAACGCCGCGGTTGCCCCTTACCTGCCCTTCGTGGAGAGCGGGCGCTGGGGCGGCCTGCTGCTGACCTTCCTGCTGGCGCTGGTGGGCATAGCGGCCTCCTTCCCCATCGGCGTGCTGTTGGCGCTGGGCCGGCAAAGCTCGTTGCCTGTGGTCAAGGCGATGTGCGTCATCTTCATCGAGACCGTGCGCGGCGTGCCGCTGGTGACGCTTCTCTTCATGACCTCGATCTTGCTGCCCCTCTTTCTGCCCCCAGAGGTGCGCATCGATCGGGTGCTGCGGGCCATTTTGGGCATGACCCTCTTTGCGGCGGCCTACATGGCGGAGAACGTGCGCGGCGGTTTGCAGTCGATCCCCAGCGGCCAGGTGGAGGCGGCCAAGGCCATGGGGCTGAACGGCTGGCAGACCATGCTGCTGATCGTGTTGCCCCAAGCGCTGCGGGTGGTGATCCCGGCCATCGTCGGCCAGTTCATCGCCCTGTTCATGGACACCACGCTGGCCATCATCGTCGGTTTGCTGGAGTTGCTGGCGATTGGCCGCGCCATCATCAACAGTAATCCCCAGTGGCTGCTGCTGGACATGGAAGTCTACGGCTTCATCGCCCTGGTCTTCTGGGTCTTCACCTTCTCCATGGCTTACGCCAGCCGGCGCATCGAAGTGGCGGTAGGGCTGGGCAAGAGGTGACGCATAGCACGTAACACGTCGTCGTTTCCTGGATAGTGTCATTGGCGCTCATGTGTTGTCATGGAGACTTCCGGTTACGCATTACGGGTTACGAGTTATCGCAAGGAACGCGAATACTGAGCAAAGGGTACTCACATGTCGGAAACAACCAACGTGAGTTCAGACGAGATCATCGTCTGCCGCGACGTCCACAAGTGGTACGACAACTTCCACGCTCTGCGCGGCGTTAGCCTGACGGTCAGGAAGGGCGAGGTGGTGGTGATCTTTGGCCCGTCGGGCTCGGGCAAGTCCACCTTCATCCGTACCATCAACCGGCTGGAGAACCACCAGCAGGGCGATATCATCGTCGACGGCATCGAACTGACCGACGACGTGCGCAATATCGAGGCCATTCGCAGCGAGGTGGGCATGGTCTTTCAGCAGTTCAACCTCTTCCCCCACCTCAAGGTGATCGACAACGTCACTTTGGCGCCGATCTGGGTGCGCAGGTGGCCCAAGGCCAAGGCTGAGGCCATCGCCATGGAATTGTTGGATCGGGTAGGCATCCCCGAACAAGCGCAGAAGTACCCCGGCCAGCTTTCTGGCGGCCAGCAGCAGCGGGTTGCCATCGCCCGCTCGCTGGCCATGCAGCCCAAGATCATGCTCTTCGACGAGCCGACCAGCGCGCTAGACCCAGAGATGATCAAGGAGGTGCTGGACGTGATGAAGAAGCTGGCCGAGAGCGGCATGACCATGCTGGTGGTGACGCACGAGATGGCCTTCGCCCGTGAGGTTGCCGACCGTATGATTTTCTTCGACCAGGGGGTGATCGTTGAGCAGGGCCCCCCCGAACAGATCTTCAGCGCGCCGCAAGAGGATCGGACCAAGCTATTCCTATCGCAGATCTTGTAGCCAGGAATTCGATGTGATAGGGTGTGACAAACAAGAAGGG
>JBFYTD010000393.1:0-3459 GCA_041300885.1 Anaerolineae bacterium
GCCTGGGTGCGTGTGCAAAACCAGGACGCCCTGGATGCCAAAGCTGATGATCCACCGCGCGACTGCGAATCCGCCGTTGACCTGGTCCAGCGTCACCTGCAGTTTTCCATCTACCAGCCCATCGAAATATGGATCAACTCCACGCAACTCATCGACCGTATACCCCGTGGCGCAGATGAGACCCGGGACTACCGCGACTCGTACCTGTTGTCCAGAACGGTACCTTTTGATTTTGCGCGCTGGCTGCATCCCAGCCCCACCGTCGAGGTCAATGCGATCCGCCTGGGCGCCGACAAGCTTGCCCATTTTTTTTCAGAAGGGTGGTGGTATTACAACTGGTGGAAACAAAACCGGGACGAGGTACCCCACCCACGCTGGTCGCAGCGCACCGAGCGCCGCATCGGTGAGAGCGGCCGCCGCGAGACGCTGATGTTCAACGGCTATGAGGAAGAGGTGGCGGGGCTGTATGCGGGGATGAGTCTGCGGGCGAATTTTTAGCGGGTCAATAGGTGATTGGTAGATTGGTCCGAGCCACGCGGCGACTCAGACCAATCTACCAATCATCCAATCAACCAGTCACCAATCTACCCACCATGCCTTTCCCCAAGTTCACCAAGTTCCAACTGGCCGTCCACCTGGCTGCGCTGGCGCCGCTGGCTGTGCTGGTCGCCGCCTGGCTGACGGACAACCTCTCGGTCAACCCAATCCAGGATGCCACCTTCCGCACCGGCAAGACGGCCATGGTGCTGCTGGTGGCGTCGCTGGCCTGCACGCCGGCCAACACCGTCTTCGGCTTCCGGCCGGCCATCAAAGTGCGGCGGGCGCTGGGGCTGTACGCGTTTCTCTACGCGGCCATCCACTTTGCCATCTTTATCGGACTGGACTACGGCTTCGACCTGCGGCTGGTGGCGCTGGAAGTGGCCGAGAAACGCTACATTCTGGTGGGCTTCGTCGCGCTGCTGATCCTTTTGCCGCTGGCCGTCACCTCGACCAAGGGCTGGCAGCGGCGGCTGGGCAAGGCTTGGAAGACGCTGCACCGTTGGGTTTACCTGGCCGGCGTGCTGGTGATCTTCCACTACATCTGGGTGCAGAAGTCGGACATCCGCGAGCCGATTGTGTGGGGAGCGATTCTGGTGCTGCTGCTGCTGCTGCGCGTGCCGGCGATCCGGAAGCGCGCGGCGGGCTGGCGGGCTGCTATCGGTAGACCTCGTCGTGGCTCCCCACGTCAAGCAGGATGACTTCCTTCTCTGTGACCATCACCGTTAGCGTGATACGATAGTCATAGGTGAGACTGACTGCCTGTGTGCCTTTCAGCTTGCCACTGAGTTTGTGGAGCTTGAGGTGGGGCTGAAAGGGGTCCTGTTCCAGATCGCGCAGGACTGACGCAAACCTGGCGCGCAGGTCAGGATGGAGTTTGGCAAATCGTTCTGCCGAACGAGTAAATCTGGCTGACCAGACAAGCTCGTACATGGCCTAGTCTTCCAGATCCAGCAGCTTAATCAGTTCTTCCGCTGTGCCGCGCCGCACTCTGCCAGCCTTGAGGTCCTCTAGCGAGGCCAACACGCGCGCCTCGTAGGCTTCATGCTCAGCTTCGATCAGATCCTCGTAGCGCTGCTGCGTCATCACCACGTACTGTGGCTGGTTGTTGCGAATGACGTGGACGGGACCCTTGGCGATCAGATCGTCCACCGCCGCGATGCCGCGGCGCTTGATCTCCTGGGCGGGAATGGTATTCATGACATGACTCCTTTTGATATCTAATCCAGTATCTGAAATAGTATCCAAACAAGTACGTTCGGTCAAATTCTCAGACTAAACAGCTTACCAATCTTCTCTTCATAAGTTCTGAACAATCCTTTGCTATCCTGGGGTCAGGTCGGCGCGAACGGCGCTGACAAATCGTGAGCCTGACAACAAAGGAGAGTACGTATGAAGATAGCAAAGAGATGGATGGCAGTGGCCGGCGCGAGCCTGGCCGTGCTGATGCTGCTGGTGGTGGCGTTGCCGGTAGCGGCCGACACCACCGTAGCAGCCCCAACGGCGCACCGCGGCGGCCCTATGGGCGGTGGCGCAAGCGACACCTACCTGGCCGAAGCGCTCGGCATCACCGCCGACGAGCTGCAAACGGCCCAGCAGGCCGCCAACGAGGCGGCCATCGACCAGGCGCTGGCCCAGGGCTTGATCACCCAGGCCCAGGCTGATGCGCTGAAGGCAAGCAGCGACACGTTCGGTCGCGGCGGCCGCGGGTTCCACGGCTTCTTGGGCGCAGATGACAGCGCCATCGACATGGACGCCCTGCTGGCTGAGGCCCTGGGCATCACTACCGACGAACTGGCGGCGGCCCGCGTCGAGGCGCAGGATCTGGCCTTGGCTGCGGCTGTCGAGGCTGGCAGCATCACCCAGGAGCAGGCCGACCAGATGAAGGCTGAACAGGCGCTCAAGACCTACCTGGACGAGCAGGGCTTGCAGGATCAGGTGCGGTCGCTGTACGAGAACCTGGTCAACCAGGCCGTCCAGGCTGGCGTCCTCACCCAGGAACAGGCTGACACACTGCTCAGCAACCAGCGCTCCTTCGGCGGCATGCGCGGCTTCGACGGCTTTCACGGCCGCGGCGGCATGCGGATGCCCGGCATGAGGGGCTCGCAGACGCCGGACTCGAGCTCGCCCTCTCGTTTCTTCCAACCGCCCGCAGTGACCGGTTCCGACTTGTAGAGCCAGGCGGGCCCTCCAACAAAGATGCCAACTTTTCCGAAGAGTTGGCATCTTCGTTTGCTGCGAGCGCCGTTGAATGGTAGACCGGCCACAGACTGGACGCCTGGGTTTTGTTAATCTGACAGATTGTAAGAATACTGATCTGCCGGACCCACTTCCAACGCAAAAGTTGAGCCATGAAGCACCATCGTCATTTACCCATCATCCTGGCTGGCCTGTTGTTTGCTCTTGTTCTGGCTGGCTGCGCGACCGGCGCAACCCCGGCGCCACTCCAACCCATCGCTGCCCCGCCAGTTGTCGAAGCCACCGCTGTGGCGACAAATACCCCGCTGCCGCTCCCGACCGCTGCCGCAGAGCCAACCGCAACGCCAGCGCCCATTGATGAGCCCGAAGTAACTGCTGAGCCAACCGCAACGGCCGCACTGGTAGAACCGACTGCCACCCCTGTCCCTGAGCTTTCTCTGGCCCAGTCGCTGGCCGCCGCGTTCACGGCGCCCCCCACGGCTGCCGGCGAGGTGATCCTGGTCACTGGCCAGGTGGTCGACTTGGCCGGCAACTCCCTGCCTGGCGCGGCCGTGGAGTTCTGGCAGACCGATGCGGCCGGCATCTATGACCATCCCGGCGACAGCGGCACAGCCAACCGCGACGGCGGCTTCCAGTTCTACGGTACGTCGATCGCCGACGCGGACGGCCGCTACCTCTTCCGCACCGTGCAGCCTGGCTACTACGAGCCGCGACCCCGGCACA
>JBFYTD010000394.1:0-3453 GCA_041300885.1 Anaerolineae bacterium
CGACATGCTGGTGGAGATGCGCAAGGTGGCGCTGGTGATCATCTTCGGCGCGCTGTTCGACGTGGACTTCATGCCCGACATGGAGCGGCTGTGGGAGCCAATTACGGACCTGCTGGAGTACATCTCGCCCGGCCTGTGGATCTTCTGGGCCGGCATGCCGCGACCCAAATACCGATACGCCCAGCAGGTCATGGACGACTACCTCTTCGCGCTGATCCGTCAGCGGCGGGCCGAGCTGACGCAGTTCGGGCTGGAGCCGGCGGCCGGCGACCTGCTGGGCCAGCTCGTGGCCAACTCCGGCATGGACGACGATCTGATCCGCGACCAATTGTTGACCATGCTGATCGCCGGCCACGACACCAGCACTGCGCTGCTGGCCTGGGTCTTCTACCTGCTGGGCATGCATCCTGAGGCCATGGCCAAGATGCAGGCCGAGGTCGACCAGGTCATCGGCCGGCAGCAGGAGCCGCCTAGCGCCGAGCAGGTGCAGCAACTGAGCTACAGCGACCTGGTGATCAAGGAGGCGCTGCGGCTATACCCGCCGATTCACGTCGGCCAGCGCCGGGCGGGCCAGGACATGGCGATCCAGGGCTACCACGTGCCCGAAGGCACGCGTATTATGTACTCCATCTACCTGGCCCACCGCGACAAGCGGTACTGGGAAGACCCGGAGCAGTTTTGCCCGGCGCGCTTCGACCGCCACAGCGAGCAGAGCGAGCAGAAGCAGCCGCCCTTCACCTACGTGCCGTTCGGCGGCGGCCCGCGCAACTGCATCGGCGCGGCCTTTGCCCAGGTCGAGTCCAAGGTGGTGCTGGCCCGCCTCTTGCAGACCTTCGAGTTCGAGCTGCTCAACGGCGACGAGATCAAGCCCTACATGGGCGCAACGCTGGAGCCGCGGCCCGGCGTCAAGATGCGCATCCGCCGCCGAGCATAGCCATGTCCAACACCTACGACTGGCGGCCCAACGCGGCCCTCGCCTTCGCCTCCCTGCCGCTAAGCATCTGGGCCGAGCACACCTACCAGACTATGCCGCGGCTGGATGCCAGCGCGCCTGCCGGACCGCTGCCCTCGCTGTCGATCATCATCCCTGCGCGCAACGAGGCCAACAACCTGTCCCGCCTGTTGCCCAGCCTGCGGCAACTGCGCTACCCCGGCCCGTTGGAGCTGATCGTGGTCGACGATGGCTCCAGCGACAGGACGGGCCAGATCGCCGCAGCCCAGGGCGCGCGTGTGCTGCGCATCGACCATCTGCCAGACGGATGGAAGGGCAAGCCGCACGCCTGCCATCAAGGTGCGCAGATGGCGACGGGCGAGTGGCTGCTCTTCACTGACGCTGACACGTGGCACCAACCCGACAGCGCGGCACGCGCAGTGGACTACGTCGCGCAGCGCCAGTTGGACGGCCTCAGCCTGTTTCTGAAGCAAGAGAGCAAAGCCTGGATCGACCGGCTGGCGCTGACCGCGGCCTATGCCGGGCTGTTCGCCGGCACACGTCCTCAGGACCGCTTGCTCAACGGCCAGTACGTGCTGTTGCAGCGTGACGTGTACAGGGAAAGCGGCGGCTTCGAGGCCGTGCGGGCCGAGGCGCTGGAGGACGTGGCGTTGGGCAATCATCTGCGGCGCCTGGGCTATCGCGTGCCAATCCTGCTGGGTGAGGACGCGGCCGCCGTGCGCATGTACGACAACACCCACCAGCTTTGGAACGGCATGAACCGGCTGGGGGCGGACTCGCTGCGTTGGGGCGGCCTGCGGGCCGTGTGGACTGCTCTGTTCGTCACTGCCCTGATGTCGCCGTTTGTGGTACTGCTGGGCGTCTTCACCGGCAAGCTAGACCGCCGCTGGCTGCCCGCCACCTGGGCCGCCGCAACGATACCGATGATCCCCTGGGCCAGCCGCTTTGGCAGCATGCTCTGGGCTGCAGCCATCCCCATCGGCGCGCTTTTTGTACAGGCCGCTGCGCTGTGGGGCATCCTCAACCGCCTTGCCGGCCGCGGCATTCGCTGGAAAGGGCGCAGGGTGTGAGGGCGGACAGTTTCCAGTGAACAGTGAACAGTAACCAGAATGACTGTCACCGCCATCTGTTTACTGTTTACTGTTTACTGTTTACTGTTTACTGTCTACTGTCTACTGCGCACAGTCTACTGCTCACTGTTCCCTGTTCACCGCTTGTTGTCATGACCTACTTCGGCTTCCTCCTACGCTTTCTTGGCATCCCCATCTTGCTTCTAGGGATCATTGCCTATCTCGACCACCGCCGCGGCCGGGCAATTCCGGCCAAATTCCGCGGCTGGCCCTTCTGGGCGGCCGTGCTGCTGCACGTGGTCGTGGCCGTCGTCTACACCACCCCCTGGGATAACTACCTGGTGGCCACAGGCGTCTGGTACTACGACCCCAACCTGGTCACCGGCATCGTGCTGGGCTACGTGCCCATCGAGGAATACACCTTCTTCGTGGTGCAGAGCATCTTAGCAGGCCTGTGGATCGCCTTTTTGATGCGCCGGATGCGTTTCGACGGGCCAGTGGTCCCGCTGGACAAACGGTGGCGCATCGCGCCGGTGCTGCTGCTGGGCGTCCTGTGGGTCATCAGCGTGGCGGTGCTGCTCTCCGGCTGGCAACCGGGCGTCTACCTGTCGATCCTGTTGGCGTGGGCACTGCCGCCAATCATGCTGCAGTTCGGCTTCGGCGGCGACATCCTGCGCCGCTACGGCCGGCTGGTGCTGCTCTCTATCGGCGGCCTGACCCTTTATTTGGGCATCGCCGACTTTCTGGCCATCGGCTCCGGCACCTGGGAGATCAACCCGGCCCAGTCGCTGCACTGGCTGATCCTGGGCGTGCTGCCGATCGAAGAGGTAATCTTCTTCTTCATCACCAACACGCTGCTGACGCTGGGCATCACGCTGATCCTGGCCCTGGAAAGCCACGAGCGCTTCGCTGAGATGCGGGCGCGCGTCAGGCGCCGGTAAGACGCAAAGTTGCCATCCTTTCGGAAAGGATGGCAACTTTGCGTGGAGACACAACCATGACCGACGCCCTTTGGATCGCCTTCGCCTTCCTGTGTGGTTCCCTGCCGCTCAGCTATTGGATCGGCCGGGTCTTCCTGCACGTGGACATCCGCGACTACGGCGACGGTAACCCCGGCGGCGCCAACGTCTGGAAGGCCGGCGGCAAGGGCTGGGGCATCACGGCGATCCTGGCCGACGCGTTCAAGGGGCTAATCCCGGTGGCGCTGGCCCATTTCTGGGGCGGCGTGAGCGGCTGGCCGCTGGCGGCCGTGGGCATGGCGCCGGTGCTGGGCCACGCCTACACCCCCTTTCTGGGCTTCAACGGCGGCTAGGCATTGGCCGTGACCTTCGGCGTCTGGACCGGACTGGCACCCTGGCAGGCGCCAGTGGTGCTGGGGCTGGCCTTTCGGGTCTGGCTGAAGACGCTGCGCGTCGAGGGCTGGGCCGTCTT
>JBFYTD010000395.1:0-3444 GCA_041300885.1 Anaerolineae bacterium
AGGATCCACTGGGTGATGGCCACGTAGTTCCAGGCCGCGGTGCCGGTTAGCCAGGCGTTCTTGGCCTCGCCGAAGCTGGGCGCGTCCTTGCCGGCGATGGTCTGGGCGTAGACGTAGGGCTCGCAGCGATGCACCTCGCTGCGCGGCTCGCGCGCCGACGGGCAGATGCGATGGTAATAGTCCAGCGCCTGCTCCCCGTGGCCGGCCATGGCCTCGGCGATCATGATCCAGGGGTTGGTGTGGCAGAAGACGCTGGCATTCTCCTTGTAGCCGGGCGGGTAGGTGCTGATCTCGCCCAGCTCCAGGTGATAGCGGGTGTAGGCCGGCTGGAGCAGGACGACGCCGTGCTGTGTGGCCAGATGGCCCTGCACCGAGGCCAGCGCCTGCTCGGCCAGCCCATCCTCCAGGCCAATGCCGGCCATGACGCACATGCCCTGCGGCTCGATGAAGATCTGCCCTTCCTCGCACCCGGCCGAGCCGACCTTGCCGCCCAACGCGTCGTAGGCCCGCAGGAACCACGCGCCGTCCCAGCCATACGCCCGCACCGCGGCTTCCATCTGGGCGGCCAGTTGCAGGTAGAAGGTTGCAGGTTGCAGGTTGCAGGCTGCAAGTAAGTCACCCGCAGCCAGACCTGCCACCTGCCACTTGCCACCTGCAACTTGCAACCTGCCACTTGCCACCTGCCCTGCAATGCCCGCCATCTCTTTGCCAGCCAGGACGAACTGGCCGGCGATGAAGATCGACTCGGCTACACGGCCCTCGCCGCGGTTCTCGGTGGTCTGGAAGGGCTCGCCGGGCATCTCGGAGAAGCAGTTGAGGTTCAGGCAGTCGTTCCAATCTGCCCGGCCGATCAGCGGCAGGCCGTGCGGCCCCAGGCGGTCCAGGGTGTACTGGATGCAGCGCTGCAGGTGCTCGGCCAGCGGCTGCTCCGTGCCGGGCCGGTTCTCGTAGACCACCGGCTCGGCCAGGATCGAGCCGTCGCCGGTCTCCTTGAGGTAGGCGGCCACGGCCAGCACCAGCCAGAGGGGATCGTCGTTGAAGCCGCTGCCGACCGCGTCGTTGCCGCGCTTGGTCAGCGGCTGGTACTGGTGGTACGCGCCGCCGTTCTCGAGCTGGGTGGCGGCCAGGTCCAGCAGGCGCTCCCTGGCCCGCGTCGGCGCCATCTGCACGAAGCCCAGCAGGTCCTGGTTGGAGTCGCGGAAGCCCATGCCGCGGCCCACGCCCGACTCGAAGTAGGAGGCCGAGCGCGACAGGTTGAAGGTCACCATCACCTGGTAGGCGTTCCAGATGTTGACCATGCGGTTGACGTGTTCGTCAGGGGACTGCACGGTGAAGACGTCGAGCAGCTCGTCCCAGCGGGTGCGCAGCGCGGCCAGCGCGTCGTCCACGGCCTGTGGTTGCAGGTAGCGCTGGATGATGGGCTGGACTGTGCGTTTGTTGATGACCTGCGAGCCGGGCGGATCGAACTTGTCAGCAACCGGGTTCTCGTGATAGCCCAGCACGAAGATGACCTCAGCCGCCTCGCCGGGCAGCAGGTGAAGCTTGACGTGGTGCGAGCCGATGGGCGACCAGCCGTGGGCGACCGAGTCGCCCGACTGGCCGCGCTCGACGGCCAGCGGGCTGTCCCAGCCGCGGTAGGGGCCGAGGAAAGCCTCGCGCTGGGTGTCGAAGCCGGCGAGCGTGGGCGCAAGGTTGCCATCTTTCGGAAAAGATGGCAACCTTGCCGAACACGCGAAGTACGCAAAGTGATCGCGGCGCTCGCGGTACTCGGTCTTGTGGTAGATCACGCCACCGTCGACCTCCACCTCGCCGGTGTTGAAGTTGCGCTGGAAATTGGTCTGGTCGTCCCAGGCATCCCACAGGTTGAACTCCACGGCGGAAAACAGCGACAGCTCGGCCGCGGTCTCGCGCCGGTTGGTCACGCGCGTGCGCCAGACCTCCAGATTGTCGCCCAGCGGCACGAAGTAGAGCGTGCTGGCCTCGATGCCGTGAGCTGCGCCGTTGATGACGGTGTAGCCCATGCCGTGGCGGCAGGTGTAGTCGTCCAGGGGCGTGCGCGTCGGCATCCAGGAGGGCGACCAGAACTGGCCGCGGGCGTCGTCGCGCAGGTAGAGGTAACGGCCGCCCACGTCGAAGGGCACCTGGTTGTAACGATAGCGGGTGATGCGGCGCAGCCGCGCGTCACGGTAGAAGCTGTAGCCGCCGGCCGTGTTGGAGATCAGGCCGAAGTAGGCCTCGCTGCCCAGGTAGTTGATCCAGGGCAGCGGCGTGTCGGGCCGCGTGATGACGTACTCACGGGCCGCATCGTCGAAATAGCCGTAGTTCATGGATGTCTTCTTTCTGCCATCAGTCTTTGTGTTGAGGCGATCAGGTTTTGGCGCAGCGCCTGCGCCGGCAGGCCGCCCGCCTGCATACCCAGCAGCACCGCGCCCACAACTGGAGGCACGGTCAATCTGGCAAAACGCGCGCGGGGCGCGACGGCCTGCACGGCGGTTTGCATGGGCTCCAACAGCAGCGGTCCGCCGTTGTACATGCTGCCTACCAACACCACGTCGAAGGATTGATCTTCCAGGCTCAACTGGCGGATCACGCCGTTGGCCAGGCTGGCCAGCTCCACCGCCGCCCAGCGCACCACGTCCAACGCAACCGGATCACCGGCCGCGGCGGTTTGGAAGACCAGCGGCGCTGCCTCGGCGCCGATCTGGTACCAATCCTGACTCAGACCCTCCAGCAGGTCCGCGTCGGACGAGGCGCCCACCAGCCGGCAAAACGCGCCGGTCAACTCGGTGGATGGGCCGCGCCGGGTCCAGGCTTTGGCTACGGCGGTGATGGCCTCCTGCACCAGCTCGCCGGAACCGCCGTGCTCGCCGAACATGCCGCCGTTGCCGGTGACGCGGCCAATGCGGTGTTGGGCGTCCCAGCCCCAACAGTTGTTGCTGGTGCCGGCGATCACGGCCACGCCCCAGCCGGCCTCCGCGCCGGCAGCCAGGCCGATGATGGTGTCGTTGACCACCTCCAGCGGCGCGGCCAGCCCCAAGGTGCCGATGGCATCCAGTGTCGGCGCCAGCTCCGACGGCCAGTCGTAGCCGGCTACGCCGAAGCCCGCGCCCGCAATCTGGCCGCGCCGGATGCCAGCATCGGACAGCACCTGATCGGTAACCGCTTGCAGCGTCGCGGTCAGCCCGGCATAGCCGACGACCTCGTGGTTGCCCGGCCCGCCCTCGCCAAAGCCCACCACGCAGCCATGCTCGTCAGCGATCAATGCGTGGCTCTTGGTGGCGCCGATGTCGATGCCGAGGAAGTAGTTCATGGAGTGTCGGAGTGTCAGGTGTCAGGTGTCAGGTGTCCTAACTATTACCCACATCTTTGGGTCTGGTCGCTAACGAGATACCAAGTGGCGGCAATGTCCTGAAGACGTTGCCAGCCACGCCAAATAGTGGTAAC
>JBFYTD010000396.1:0-3443 GCA_041300885.1 Anaerolineae bacterium
GCTACGCCAACGATCCGGCTAAGGCCGGCGACAGCCGCTGGGTCCATCGCCCCTTCGCCGACTGGCAGCGCATCGAGCAGCGCCACGACGCCAGCACGGTCGAAGGTCGCGTCTATCAAGGCCTGCGGCGGCTGATCGCTCTGCGCCAGCAGCACGCGGCCTTCGCCGGCCATGACACCACCGTGATCGACACCGGCAACCCCCACGTCTTCGGCTACGTGCGCCAGCATGGCGGCCAGCGATTGGTCGTGCTGGCCAGCTTCTCCGAGCATCCGCAGGCGGTGGCCGCCAGCCTGCTGCGCATCCATGGCCTGGGCTACGTCTTCCAGGATCTGGTGTCAGGTCGGGCCGTCGCCCTGGACAGCAACGTGCAACTGGAGCCCTACCAGTTCGTCTGGCTGGCGGCGGTGGCTTGATCGGAAGGTGTCGGGTGTCGCGTGTCAGGTATCAGGCGCCAACATGAGTGGCGGGCAATACTCGGCTTCGGGCACTTGACACTCGACACCTGACACATTCCACCTTCCACCTGCAACTTGCCACCTCCCGCTCGACCGTGGTATAATCGCGCCCAGTTCAAAATCCGGAGGCAATACTACACGTGTCGACTGTCTTTTTCATCGTCCAAATCATCCTGGGTATCTTGCTGATCGCTTTGGTGGTCATGCAGTCCAAGAACCTGGGTACCAGCGCCATGTTCGGCGGGTCTGGCAGCTTTGCCACGACGCGGCGCGGCTTCGAGAAGACTCTCTTCAACCTGACGCTGGTTGTGAGTGTTCTCTTCTTCCTGGTCGCTATCGCCTCAGCCATGATCTTCTGACCACCGGCCCGACGCCGGAGTCGATCCAGCGATCGCCGCGTCTGCACCCCGTGCGACGCGGCGTCGTCTATTTAGGACACCACCTTGGGACGTTCTATCCGCTGGCAGGCGCTGCTGGCAGGGCTCGGCATCGTCCTGTTGGCCGCAATTCTGGCATCCACTGCGCGCGAATTCACCAATCTGACCGTGCCTGCCCAGGGTGGGGTCTACACAGAGGCGGCGGTCGGTTCGCCGCGGGCGATCAATCCCCTGTTGAGCTTCAGCAGCGACCTGGACCGCGATCTGACCGGGTTGATTTTTCAGGGGCTGGTAACGCTCAACGAACGTGGGGAGCCAGTTCCGGATCTGGCCGAGAGTTGGGAGATAAGCCCCGACGAAAAGGATATCACCTTCCGACTGCGGAGCGGCGTACGCTGGCACGATGGTGCGCCCTTCAGCGCCGCGGACGTGGTGTTCACGGTGGGCGTCCTGCAGTCCGACGCCTTCGCCGAATCGGGCCAGCCGGCGTCCACCTATCTTTCGCAGCTATGGCGCAACGTTACGGTCGAACAAGTCGACCCCTATACGGTGCGCTTCCGTTTACAGCAGCCGCTGGCCTCTTTCCTGTCCGAGAATACCATTGGCATCCTGCCCTCTCACCTCTGGAACAATGTGCCCATCGCCGAGCTATCGCAGTCGCTGCTCAATCTGCAGCCCGTGGGCACCGGACCCTGGCGGCTGGCGAGCCTGAGCGCTCAAACCGCTCGCCTGGAACCCAACCCCTACGCCGCCGGCCCTACACCCTTCCTGGAAGCCATCGAGTTTCGCTTCTTCCCTGACTATGCCAGTGCGTTTGCTGCCTTTCAGGCCGGCGAGGTGGATGGAGTGAGCCGCGTGCTGCCACAGGACATGGCGGCTGCACAGGCCAGCAAGGAAATGGTTGTCCTGACCGCGCCCTTGGCCGGCGAAACCTACGTGTACCTGAACCTGGAGAATCCCGCCGTTCCCTTTCTGGCCGATGCACAGGTGCGTCAGGCGCTGTATCTGGCGCTGGACCAGCCCAAGCTGATTGACCGGGCGCTTAACGGCCAGGGAATTCCAGCCGATGGGCCATTCATGGTCGGAACCTGGGCTCACGTCCCTGGCCAGCGCCCTGCTGCTGACCCCGAGCGCGCCGCTGAGATGCTTGCTGCCGCTGGTTGGACAGATAGCAACCGCGATGGCGTGCGCGATCGCGAGGGTGTGGATCTGGCCTTCGAGTTGCTGGGAGACAACGAGGCCCTGCTGCAAGAGCTGGCCGAGCAGTGGCGCCAGGTCGGCGTCCTGGCAACCCCCAGGGTAGTCGGCCTGGCCAGTCTGGCCAGTGACAATCTCAGCACGCGTACCTTCCAGGCCGCCGTGACCCACTGGCAACTGAGCGGCGACCCCGACCCGTATCCGCTGTGGCACTCGACGCAGATCGACAACGGCCAAAACTACACCGGCTGGAGCAACGAGCAGGCCGACCTGCTGACGGAGCAGGGGCGCTCGGTGAACGATCCCGGCCGGCGCATCCAGCTCTACAGCGAGTTTCAGCGTATCTTTGGCGAGGAGCTGCCGGCCTTGCCGCTGTACAACGACGTCTATGCCTACGGCATCAGCAGCCAGGTCAAAGACGTGGAGATCGGCCGGCTGAACTGGCCGTGGGAACGGTTCCGCAACGCTCACCAGTGGTATATCGTGACTCAGCGCGTGACGGTGGAGGCGGAGGAGTAGAGCGGAACAGGGAAAATAAGGAAAGAATGGGATTGGTAGACTGGTAGACTGGTCGAGCAGCAACGCGCAGATCCCATTCACCAACCTACCAATCTACCAATCTACCATCCCTCCATTTTTGACAATCTATAGTGGGGGTGGTACACTAGCCTTCGTAATTAAGCCGAAGTGGCGGAATTGGCAGACGCGCTACGTTCAGGGCGTAGTGGGCATTAGCCCGTGTGGGTTCAAGTCCCTCCTTCGGCACCAGCCAAGAGCAAGTCCCAGATGAAAGCATCTGGGACTTGCTGTAAGAACTACCGATCCCCTCGGTGGAGCCGCTCGTGACTAAGAAGCCAGCCCATCTGACCGTGAGCCTGAAACAAGTGGCCCTGATCGCCGGCATTGCGGCGCTGGCGTTGTTCCTTTTCGGCTACACCAGCCGTCTGATCGCCAGCGGCGAACTGCGGGACGAGGTGGTGCTTTGGGAAGAGGAGGTGCGGCTGGCCGAGCAGCGCGTGCAGGAGAATCAGGAGCGGCTGGCCTATGTGCAGTCAGACCGGTACGTGGTCGATAAGGCCCACACCGACCTGGGATGGGCCTTCCCCAACGAGGTGGCTGTCTGGGTGTTAGGCGAGGAAGCTGCCTTGGTTGATCCAGCCTTTACCACCGCTGGTGAGCCGCTTCCCTACTGGCAGCAATGGCAGCAGCGCTTTTTGGGTGAGAAGCCGGTGGGTCGCTAGGTTTGACAGATAGCTGTGAAGGGTGTATACTTGCCAATAGTGATGCGGGGTGGAGCAGTGGCAGCTCGTCGGGCTCATAACCCGAAGGCCGCAGGTTCGAGTCCTGCCCCCGCTACTGCACAAGATGGCTGACAGGTCTCCTGTCAGCCATCTCCATGTTCGGCGACGTA
>JBFYTD010000397.1:0-3437 GCA_041300885.1 Anaerolineae bacterium
CCGGCCGCTGGCAGCGACCAGTTGGACATCGCCGTGATCGTCAAGGCTGTGACCAGCGACTACTGGAAGGCCGTCGGCGCCGGCGTCGAGCAGGCCATGCAGGCCGATCCGACCATCAAGGCATCCTTCCTCGGCCCCAACGAAGAGACCGACATCGAAGGCCAGATCCGCATCATCGAGTCGGCCATCGCATCAAAGGTCGACGCCATCGCCGTGGCCCCGTCACAGGCTGACCAGGTGCAGCCCACCCTGGAGAAGGCCGTCGCGGCCGGCATCCCCGTCGTCCTGATCGACACCGACATCACCGGCTTCAGCAACAAGGCCGCCTTCGTCGGCACCGACAACCGCCTGGGCGGCCAGTTGGGCGGTGAGTTCATCGTCGCCGCCCTCCAGGCCGGCGACGAGGTGGCCATCATCCGCGGCGCGGCCGGCGACCCCGTCCACAACCAGCGCGAGGAAGGCGCCAAGACGGCTATGGAAGCCGCCGGCCTGACCGTCGTCGCCGTCCAGCCCGCCGACTCCGACCGCGCCAAGGGCCAGACCGTGGCCGAGAACCTGCTAACCGCCAACCCCAACCTCAAGGCCATCTTCGCCACCAACGACGAGATGGCGCTGGGCGCAGCCAACGCAGCTAAGGCCGCCGGCAAGACCCTGGTCATCGTCGGCTTCGACGCCTCACCGGACGCCCTACAGGCGATCCAGGACGGCGTGCTGGCCGGCTCCATCGCCCAGTTCGCCGGCAAGATCGGCGAGCTCGGCACCCTCACCGCCGCCCAGGTCGCGCGCGGCCAGGCCGTCGAGGCCTTCGTCAACACCGGCGTCGAGGTCGTCTCACAGGACAACGTCGCCGAGTTCATCCAATAACGCCTGTAGGGGCATGAATGCGGCATTCATGCCCCTACGTTCAGGTGATACCATGTCCAGATCAGTCGCCGTTGGCATCATCGGCGTCGGGGGCATGGGAGCTCGCCACGCCGTCAACCTGCACGAACACGTCGGCGGCGCGCATGTGGCGGCTGTGTACGATCTCGACGTCGAGCGTGTTCAGCAGGCCGCAATCCATTGCGGATCGCCGGCCGTGCTGGACGATCCCCTGGCGTTGATCCACGACCCGCGTGTGGATGCCGTGCTGATCGCCTCGCCCGACGCCACCCACGCCGCCTATGTGCAGGAATGCCTGCGCGCCCGGAAGCCGATGCTGTGCGAGAAGCCGCTGGCGACTAGCAAGGCTGATGCGCGCCAGGTCGTCGAGGCTGAGGCCGCGTTGGACCGCCAGCTGGTTTCGGTCGGCCTGATGCGCCGCTTCGACCCGCAGCATGTGGCTGTGCGTGATGCGGTTGCGACCGGCCGGCTGGGCCGTCCCATCCTCTTCAAAGGGGTACATCGCAACGCGGCCATCCCCTACGACGCGCGCGGCGAGGTCATCCTGACCAACTCGGCTGGCCACGACGTGGACGCGGTACGCTGGCTGCTGAACCAGGAGGTTGAGGAGGTCTTCGTGCGCGGCGTGCGCTCGCATCGAGCGTTCAGCGATAACACCACCGACCTGCTGCTGCTCCAATTAACGCTCAGCGGCGACTGTCTGGCGACGATCGAGGTTTACGCGGCCGCCGAGTATGGCTATGAGGTTTCGGCTGAGATCGTGTGCGAACGAGGAACGGCCATCACCGGCCAACCCAGCCCGGCCATCGTGCGCAGTGCAGGCGCTCGCTCAACGGCCGTGTCCATGGACTGGCTGGCGCGCTTCCAGGTCGCCTACGTCGCCGAGCTGACGCAGTGGACGCGCTCCGTGCAGACAGGGGAGCCCTTTGCCGGCGCCAGCGCCTGGGACGGCTACCGCGCGCTGCAAATTACCGATGCCTGCGTCCGGTCGCTAAAAAGCGGCCGGCCGGTGCCAGTCGACGTGGACGAACCAGCACTTTGAGATCGGTGTGAAATCACAGAGCCTTTAGCCTAGCCGCAGCGGCAGGCGGCGCAGGCGTTGGCCTGTCAGCGCGTAGACCGCGTTGGCCACGGCCGGCGCCACCGGCCCGATGGGTGGCTCGCCGATGCCGCTGGGCTTGGCGTCGCCCTGCAACAGCACCACCTCGATCTCAGGCACAGCCGACATGGGCAGGATGCGGTAGGCGCCGAAGTTGGCTGGGGTGAGCACACCATCGACCACGGTAGCCTCCTCCAACAGCGCGGAGCTGAGGCCCATGACCACGTTGCCCTCCACCTGGGCCGCCACACCGTTGGGGTTGACGATCAGGCCCGGATCGACGGCCGCCGTCACCTTGTGAACGCGAATCTGGCCGCCCTCGACTGACACCTCGGCCACGTTGGCCACCACCGTGCCGTAGTCTACGCAGCAGGCGACACCCCTGGCCCGGCCGGCCGGCGCGGGCGTGTTCCAACCGGCCCGGTCGGCCACCGCCAGCAGCGCAGTGCGCAGCCGCTGACCGATGCTTCCCGCAGGCAAGTGGCGCAGGCGCAGCTCGATGGGATCGACGCCCGCGGCCACGGCAATCTCGTCCATGAAGCACTCAACCGCGAAGGTGTTGGGTAACAACCCCAGGCCGCGCCACCAACCGGTCAGGAAGGGCAGATCGGCCACCCAGGCGATGGTCTCGATGTTGGAGATGCTGTAGCTGGTGCGCGCGCCGCGCCAGGCGCCGAAGTCGTGGCCCAGAATGGCTCCTGCGATGGCGGGCAGGAAAGGCAGCGCGACCTTGCCGCTGGCCTGCTCATGCACCCAGGTCTCGATGCGGCCATCATCGGTCAGGCTGGCCCGCAGAATATGGTGCGTCGGCGGCCGCACGAAACTATTTTGGAAGTCCTCCGGCCGGCTCCAGACCAGATGCACCGGCCGGCCCGCGCCCTGCGACAGACGAGCCGCCTCGACGGCCGCTTTGGTCTCCACCTTGTGGCCCAGGCCTGCGCCCAGGTAGGCCTGCTCGACCACCACCGTCTCCGGTTCCAGGCCCAACGCTTCGGCTACGTCGCCGCGCACGATCATCGCCGCCTGGGTCGAGGTGTAGATGCGCGCAACGCCGTCTTTGACGTCGGCCACAGCGGTCATCGGCTCGAAATGGGCGTGGTAGGCCATGGGAACACGGTACTCGGCCTCGACCGCTGCTCCGCTGCGCAGCCGGCCGCGCACGCTCCCTTCCTTCTGGATCACCACGCCGCCGGAACCGCCGGCCGTGACCGCTTCTTCCACCTCGGCCTGCTGCCAGAGATGGCCCGGATCCCAGGTCAAATCCAACGCGGGCAAGGCGGCGTAGGCCTTCTCGCGGCTTTCGGCCACGATTCCAGCAAAGCCGTTCTTTTCGTCAATGACCACCTTGATCACGCCCGGCATGGACTCGGCCTGACCGGCCGCTGCGGCCTTCAACTTTCCCTCGACCGTGGGCGGGTGGGCCACGGCGCCGTAGAGCATATCCGGCAGGCGTACG
>JBFYTD010000398.1:0-3430 GCA_041300885.1 Anaerolineae bacterium
AACTTCCCGCAGCAGGTCTTCGCGGGCGCCGACTGGGGCCTGTACTACACCAACGACATCCACGCGGCCACGCCGGAGTGGTACCGCTTCCAGGCCGGCCTGCCCAACGTGATGATCTGGGACATGACCATCGACGCCGGCGCGACCACGCTGGCGCTGTGGACCCGCAGCCGCGGCGCGTACGTCTGGCCGCTGCCCAGCGCGCCCTTCCGCACCTGCCCCGACTTCGACGGCAACGGCAGCATCGACGTGCTGGACATCGCCCAGGTCGCAACCCACTGGGGTGAGACCCCGGCCTCGTCCGGCTGGAACAACCGCTACGACCGCGACGGCGACGGCGACGTGGACATCGTGGATATCATGCTGGTAGTGGCGACGTTCGGCGATGGTTGTTAAGACAGACATCGGCAGTTCGCGTTTCCCTGGAGTACACAGTTGCACGGTAAGCATGTAACATGTATAATGCCGTGAGATGAAACGCACATGATTGTATCGTTTGGCGATGACGCCACCGCTGATCTCTATCATGGAAGGAACACCCATCGCGTTCGGCGCTTTGCCCCGGCGCTGCAACGCGTGGCGTTGCGCAAGCTTGACGTGCTCAATGCTGCTCACAAGCTGGACGATCTGCGCGAGCCACCAGGCAATCGACTGGAGACGCTTGCGGGCGCGTTGGTGGGCTATTACAGCATCCGAGTCAACCAACAGTGGCGACTTGTTTTTCGCTGGCAAGGCAACAACGCCTACGACGTGTCATTGACTGACTACCACTGAGCGAAGGATACACTGAACTATGCTGCCAGAAAACCGAACAACCACGCATCCCGGTGAGGTGCTGAAAGAGGAGTTTCTCGAACCGCTGGGAATCACCCAGCTTGCCTTTGCCCAGCATATCGGCGTGCCCTTGCAGCGGGTCAATGAGATCGTGCGCGGCAAGCGTGGTGTCACACCCGAGACGGCATGGCTGTTGTCTCAGGCCCTGGGCACCACGCCCCAGTTCTGGATGAACCTGCAAGACGCCTATGACCTGACCAGCAAGCGGCCGACCCGAACGGTCGAGCGCCTGGTCAAGGCCGCCTGACCCACATCAACCTATCGAGAGAGCGAAAAAGCCCATGTCTGCACCAGGCCGTGTCATCCGTCGCCCCCAAAGTACACTTGTCATCTATCCCTCCGGGACGGTTCCCAGCGGTAGCCCGCCAACTGCCGTCTACAAACTGAACCAGCGTGACGTGTTGCGCGTCGAGCAGGCCGCCGATACGGCGCTAGACTTTCTGTCGCAGCCGGCGTTACAGGCCGCCATCGAAAGCCTGGGCGTGCCTTTGTTGGCGCTGGACGCTGAGGACCAGGCCGTGTTGGCCCCGCTGGGCTACGTGCCGCCGGCCGCGTCTGGGCGCACGCCTCCCGGCCAGCCAGCGCGCCCCGCCGGCGCCGCGCCCGTTCCACCGGTCGGACCGGGCGAGCCAGGTCAAGATGCGCCGGCTGATGAAGCTCCTTCATCCGGCCTGCGCATGGGCCTGGTGGCGGCCGTGATCGTGCTGGGCGCGGTGGTGCTGGTGATCGTCTTGTTGCTCAGCCGGCTCTTTTCCGGCCCCAGCGGCTCTGGCGGCCAAACGTCTACCCCAGACCCCGCGCTCACCGCCACCGTCACCAGCACGCTGACCCTCACCCCCGGCGCGCCGACCGCGATTGCGCTCAGCAACGTCTCGGTGCGCAGCGGGCCGGACACGGTCTTCCAGGTGATCGGCCTGCTGCCGGCCGGCAGCAGCACGGCCATCATCGGCCGCAGCGAAAGCGCCGACTGGTGGCAGGTTCAGGGCGCTAACATCCAGGGCGGTCAGGGCTGGGCGCCGGCCGACCAGATCGAGGCGCGCAACGCAGCCTCGGTACCCGTCGTGGCGTCTCCCGCCACGCCCACGCCAACCCCGACGCCGCTGACCACCTTCCGCGGCTGGAAAGGGGAGTACTTCGCCAATCCCAACCTGCTGCCGCCGCCCGCCGTGGTGCAGGACGACGCCAACGTCAACTTCAACTGGGGCGCCGGCTCGCCCGCGCCCGGCATGCCCCCCGACAACTTCTCGGTGCGCTGGTCGCGCCAGGCCTTCTTCGAGGAGGGCAACTACCGCTTCACGGTCAGTGTGGAGGGCGGCGCGCGACTCTGGCTCGATGGCCGGCCGTTGATCGACGATTGGCAGAGCGGCGGCCCGCGCGTGCTGGAGGCTGACAGCGGCGTGTTGAGCCGCGGCGATCACAGCGTGGTGGTGGAGTACTTCAAACTGAGCGGCAACGGCCAGATCGCAGTCAGTTGGCAGTTCACGCCGGCCCAGCCGCCGACGGCCATTATCAGCGGGCCCGGCCAGGGCGTCGCTGGCCAGCCTTTGACCTTCAGCGCGGCCAGCTCGACGGCTGCGCCCGGCCGGCGCATCGTGCGCCACGAGTGGCGCTTCGGCGACGGCAGCGGCGCCGAGGGGATTCAGGTCGACAAGACCTACACGTCGCCGGGCAACTTCGACGTCACCCTGGTGGTGACAGACGACGCGGGCCTGACCGGTGTGGCCGTACAGCAGGTGGCCATCGCCGCGCCTACGGCCACCCCCACGCCCATCACGCCGCCCGCAGCCATCATCAGCGGGCCATCCCAGGCGGTGGCGGGCGTGGCCGCGACCTTCGACGGCAGCAGCTCGACGCCGGTGGGCAGCCTCAGCAGCTATCAATGGAACTTCGGCGACGGCGGCACAGCCAGCGGCCCGACCGTTAGCCACGCCTTCGGCCAGGCCGGTGTGTACAACGTCACCTTGCTGGTGAGCAACGCTGCCGGCCAGACTAGCCAGGCTGCGCTCACGGTGCAGGTCAGCGCGGCGCCACCCGCCTCGTTGCCGCTGGAGGGCACGCGCTGGACGTTGCAGGACACGCTGCCGGGCACGGCGCTCACGGCGCTCTTCCAGCAGGGCCAGATCAGCGGCTCCGGCGGTTGTAACACCTACAACGGGTCCTTCACCACGTTTGGTCCCGACATCACCATTGGCGCGCTGTCGGTCACCGGCCTGGCGTGCGACCCTGCCGTCATGGAGCAGGAGAACACCTATCTGGCGCAACTGCAACTGGCCGATACCTACCAGATCGAGGGCAACCAACTGCGCCTGTCGGGCCAGATCGGCAGCGAGACCTTCGACCTGGTCTACAGCGGCGTCCGGCCGTAGGGCGCTGGCCGACACAGTTGCCAACTTTTTCGAAAAGTTGGCAACTGTGTCTTCCCATCGAGGATGTCGCATCATGTGCTGTGTGCTCTCGACCCTGTTGCTGATCGGCCCGCGGGCCACGATCCTGGTCTGGTGGATTGAACAGATCATCCGTCAGTGCAAGACCGCTCTCCGGAGCTACTACGGCCCCCGTCACGCCTCAGCGCCATGACCGCCAGTCCTGCCACCCA
>JBFYTD010000399.1:0-3428 GCA_041300885.1 Anaerolineae bacterium
CCGCGCGATCTGCCGGCCGTGTTGGCCATCGAGGAGACGGTCTTTGGCGATGACGCCTGGCCGCGCAGCTTCTTCGAGCGCGACCTGGCCAACGAGCATGCCACCTACGTCGTGTTGGAACTGACCAGCGATGACCACGGGATGCAGCGAGCCGATCTGGCTGGCTATGCCGGCTACTGGCTGCTGGAGGACGAGGCCAACCTGATGAACATCGCCATCGCGCCCGCCTGGCAGGGCCGCGGGCAGGGGGAGCATCTGCTGCTGGCAACGCTGGAGAGAATGCAAGCCGAGGGCGCCAACGTCTGTACCCTGGAGGTGCGGGCGGGGAATGAGCGCGCCCAAGCGCTGTACCGCAAGCTGGGCTTCGAGGTAGAAGGACGGAGGCTCCGCTATTACCAGGACAACGGGGAGGACGCGCTTCTGATGACCACGCCACCCCTCGACTCACCCGCGATCCAGCAGCTACACCGCCAGCGGCGGGCTGCGCTGCAGGCTGACCTGACGCACAGGCTGTGTAGCTGACCCAATCTATTGGATCTTCGCACGCACGGCGGGGACAATCGCGCAGACAAGTTCAACTCTAGCGTGATTTTGCGCATGTCGAGGTATTGACAAGCGCGGTCTTTCGTGTTAGAATGGAACCGCTTCCAACTGACGAGCACCTGCATTCCTGTTCGACGGAGAACATACCGTGGCGGTCACGATCTACGACGTAGCCAAACAAGCTGACGTAGGGGTAGGCACTGTCTCGCGCGTGTTGAACAACCACCCCCAGGTCAGCCCGGAGACCCGGCAGCGGGTGCTCTCGGTTATCCAGGTCCTCAACTACCGCCCCAGCCCCATGGCGCAGCGCCTCTCCCGGCGCAAGACTCTGGCCATCGGCGTCATCGCCGTCTTCTTCACCCGTCCCTCCGTCGTCGAACGCCTGCGCGGCGTCGAAGCCGTCACCGCTGCCAGCGAATATGATCTGATCGTCTACAACGTCGAGACGCCGGCCAAGCGCGACGCGATCTTCCGCGCCACGGCCGACAACCGCCGCGTCGACGGTCTGTTGGTGATCTCGCTGACCCCGGCCGACTGCGATGTGGCGCGCTGGCGGGAGGCGGGAGTGCCGGTGGTGCTGGTGGACACCCACCACCCGGCCCTGGCGCGCATCGTGGTGGACGACGTGCAGGGCGGCTACCGGGCGGCACAGCACCTGATCGAGCTGGGGCACAGACGCATCGCCTTCGTGGGTGACCCGATTCACACGGCCTTCAACTTCACGTCCAGCCGCGACCGGCTGGTTGGCTTGCAACAGGCGCTGGACGAGCACGGCATTCCCTTTCGCCCGGCATATCATCAGGCTGGCGAACATGGCCAGGATCAGGCGCGCGCGCTGACACACCAGTTGCTGGCGCTGGACGAGCCGCCGACGGCCATCTTCGCGGCCAGTGACAGCCAGGCCTTGGGTGTGATGCAGGCCGCGCGCGAACTGGGTCGCCGGGTGCCCGAGGACCTGTCGGTGATCGGCTTCGACGACATCGAGATTTCAGAGTATCTCAACCTGACCACCTTGCGCCAGCCGCTGTTCGAATCGGGCTATCGCGGCATCGAGATGCTGCTACGTTCCATGGAGCAGATTGACGGCGAGGCAGTGTGCCAGGAACTGCCAGTTGAGTTGGCGCTGCGCGGCTCCACGGCGCCGCCGGCACACTGACGCAGCGCGCACTAGGTTGGGCGAGTCCCCACACTAAACTGTGGGGCTGTCCCCGCTGCGACGTTCCGGTCTAGCCGCATCTTTCAAGATGTGGGTCTATTACCGGTAGACAAGGAGGTGATGAGCACAGCGACAGAATTCCGTTTTCACTGGCCAGGGCATCCAATGCCCGTTGTTTCGACCGACCTTTCGACATTTCAAGTTTCAGGAGGAGAATCCTACCCATGATGAAGCGACATTTGTTCGTCCTTCTGTCCGTCGTTCTGATGCTCAGCATGATCCTGGCCGCCTGCGGCGGCGCCGCTGAGCCCACCGCTGCCCCGGCCGCTCCGGCTGCTGAACCGGCAGCGCCTGTTGAGCCGGCCGCCCCGGTCGAGCCT
This sequence comes from Anaerolineae bacterium, assembly GCA_041300885.1. Lineage (GTDB taxonomy): Bacteria > Chloroflexota > Anaerolineae > JAAEKA01 > JAAEKA01 > JAAEKA01. The sequence continues at coordinate 2,080 of JBFYTD010000399.1, forward strand.
GCCAATGAAATGGCTGCGGCCGCGACCGCCAAGGGCCTGACCGAGCTGGCCAACGCCTACAACGGCGACTACAGCGGCACGGTCGTGTCCATGAACGGCCCCTTCACCGAGGGCGACGCGGTGATCTTCGACAGCTCGATTGCGGCCTTCGAGGAAGCCACGGGCATCGATATCCAGTACGAGGGCTCCAAGGAGTTCGAGGCCAGCATCAGCATCCGCGTGCAGGCCAACGACCCGCCCGACATCGCCGACTTTCCCCAGCCCGGCCTGCTGAACACGTTCGTGGCACAGGGCAAGGTCATCCCGGCTACCACGCTGGTTCCTGAGAGCTGGCTGCGGCAGAACTACCTGGACTCATGGCTGGACATGGCTACGATGGCCGGCCCCGATGGCGCTGATCAGATGTACGGTGTCTGGCACCGCTTCAATGCCAAGTCGTTGGTATGGTATCCCAAGGCTGCCTTCGAGGCCTCCGGCTACGCCGTGCCCACCACATGGGAAGAACTGCAGGCGCTGCAGGACATGATCGTGTCTGACGGCGACACCCCCTGGTGCGTGGGCATCGAGTCGGGCGCCGCCACTGGCTGGCCGGCCACCGACTGGACTGAGGAGTTCATGCTGCGCACCACCTCGCTGGAGAACTACGACAATTGGATCACCGGCGACCTGCCCTTCGCATCGCCCGAGGTCCAGAACGCCATCGAGACCTTCGCCGGAATCTGGAACGACAGCACCATGGTCTTTGGCGGCACCCCTGCCATTGTCACCACCTCCTTTGGCGACGCCCCGACACCCATGTTCCAGGACCCGCCCGGCTGCTGGCTGCACAAGCAGGGCAACTTCATCACCACCTTCTTCCCGGAGGGTGTGCAGTACGGAACTGACTACGGCGTCTTCTACCTGCCTGGCGTAGACGAGGCCTACGGCAAGCCCTTCTTGGTGGCGGGTGACTTGATGGGCGCCTTCCGCGACCGGCCTGAGATCCGCGCCGTCATGCAGTTCTTCAGCACCGGCGAGGGCATCCGCGGCTGGCTGGCGGCCGGCGGCGCGCTGGGCATGCAAAAAGACGTGGAGCTGGACTGGTATGGCAACCCGTTGGAGCGGGACATCGCCGTGCTGGTAGCCGACGCCACGTCGGTTCGGTTCGATGCGTCTGACCTGATGCCCGGCGAGGTCGGCTCCGGTTCCTTCTGGAAGGGCATGACCGACTACTTCTCTGGGGCCCAGCCTCTGGACACCATCCTACCTGAGATCGACGCCTCCTGGCCGAGATAACGACACTGCGGTAACGATCAAGGACTGACAGTCCTCGCAGGACTGTCAGTCCTTACCCCTTGTTCACTCCAAGG
>JBFYTD010000400.1:0-3415 GCA_041300885.1 Anaerolineae bacterium
GCGTAGAGCCGGCCGGCCACCTGCCCGCTGCTGCCCACATCGGCCACGGCCAGGCGCAGGGCAAAGGGGGAGACCATGCCCAGCAACAGGGTGGGCAGGCTGAAGAGCAGGAAGATCGACACGCCTGCACCCAGCAGCACGCCCGCGCTGAACGGCGTGCCGTCCAGGTTGAGTGAGCTAAGCGCGGCCTGCTGCAGGGCCGGCCGCGACGCCACCGGGATCAGCGCCACCAGCAGGGCCGCGACCAATGCCAGGCTGTAGAGCAGCGCGGCCTGCGGCCGGCGGTCGGCCACGCGGCCGCCCAGCCAGTAGCCCACGCTCAGCCAGGCCAGCACCAGCCCAATCAACGCGGCCCAGACCAGGATCGAGTTGCCGAACCAGGGGTCCAGCAGCCGCGCGCCGCTCAGCTCCATGCCCAGGGTCGTGAAGCCGGCGACCAATACCAGCAAGTTCAGATAGCGCGGCCGGCGCACCTGCGCAGCCGCCGTTGCTTGCTTCATCATTGCTTGTTCGTCCTTCAGCATATCGAAAAGATAGCGGATTGTTCTTTCCGATCCGTGAAATCCGTGTGATCCGTGAGCTAGTATCAGGACCGTTGCGCCAGTGTAGCACAGCACGCAGCCTCCGTCAACGACCACACCGGCGCCGCATAGCTGCCGCGCCCCCGCCAGGATTGACGGCAGGGGGCGCTGTCGGTACAATGGGCTTCCCTATCGTTTGAGATCTTGCGCCGTCTGTTCGCCAACGACGAGACGTGATCACGGTCGTTGGCTATCCTTGCGACAACACACGGCCAGTCACGAGAATAGCGAAGGGTCTGGCGCAACCAACCTGGAGTGTACCAGAGATCATATCGTCAGGAGGTTTTTGATGTACCGGATCAGTTGGATTGTGATAGTAGCGTTGCTGTTGACCCCGCTCCTGGCCTCCCCTGCCGCGGCAGAGGAACCAGGCCAGCCTGGCAAGCCGGACCTCACGTTGAGCGCCCAAGTGAACGGCGTGGTGCTCGACCTGCGTCTGCCAGACTATCGTGTCGAAACTGTCACCCAGGAGGGTGTGACCTACCAACAGATTGCGATCGATGGCCAGGGCTGGTGGCAAGCCGGGCAGCCGGGCGCGCCCAGCCTGCCAGAGCGCGGCTTGATGTTGGCCGTGCCGCCGACGGGCGAGGTGACCGTGCAGGTGCTGGAGGCCCAGCCGCAGAAGCTGGAGGGCGTCTTCACTATGCTGCCCGCAGCCACGGCAACCCTGGTCGAGGACGATGAGGGCGGCCGGTTGGTGGAACAATGGCTGCCCAACCCGGAGGCCTACGCAGCGGTGAACTCGACTCCGGCCGGCCAGGCCGAGATCACCCAGGAGGGCTGGTTCCGCGGCTATCGCTTCGTGCGGCTTTCTCTGCGCCCCTTCCAGTACAATCCGGCCAGCGGCGAGTTGCAGGTTGCGGAGGCCATGCGGGTGCAGGTCAGCTTCTCAGAGCCTGGATCAGCCATGGCCGCCCCGGCCGACCCGCTCTTTGCCTCCATCTTCGCAGCTACCTTCGAGAACTACCAGCAGGCGGCCGGTTGGCAGACCCGGCCGGAGCCGCAGGCCATGCCGGCTGGGGCCGCGCAATTGCTGACCGATCCGCAGGTCAAGGTCACAGTCAACAGCGATGGGCTCTATCGGGTCACCTATGCCGCCCTGCAAAGCGCTGGCGTCCTCCCCTCCGTGCTGAACAGCCTCAACCCGCGCACCTTCCGCCTGTTGGATGCGGGCCAGGAGCAGCACATCCACGTGGTGGGTGAAGGGGACAACGTCTTCCACCCGTCCGATAGCGTCGTGTTCTATGGCCAGCGCAACACCCACCCCCACAGCGACGACAACAACGTCTATTGGCTGACCTGGGGTGGCGCCAACGGCCTGCGCATGGCCGTCCAGGATGCAGCCCCCGGCGGCGCGACGCTGGCCACGACCCTGCTCACCACCGCCCACGCCGAGGAAAATAAGGAGTACAAGCAGCAGCGGCCCTTTGTCGACTGGCTGCAGCCGGTGCTGTATGACCAGTGGTATGGGGGCCAGGTGATCACATCCAAGGTCGTGACGTTCCCCGGCCTCAAGGTGAACACGGCCTCGACTGTCGCGCCGGTGCTCTCAGTCTGGATGGCCGGCGAAAAGCAGGCCCCCGGCAGCTACACGGTGCGGTTCACCCTCAACAGTAGCCCGTTCCAGTCCCGTTCGTGGACCAACACCCGCGTGCTGGAAGGGACGGTCAACCTGCCGGCCGGCGCGCTGGTCAACGGCGACAACAACGTCACGGTGCAACCCATCAACGCGTCGGGCGCATCAGGCAATGACTACACCGTCTGGCTGGACTGGCTGCGGCTAACCTATCCCTACAACGGCGAGTATCTACCCGGCGCCACCTTCAACAACCCGGCGAGCGGTCTTTGGCGCTATCAGATCAGCAACGCGCCCGCGGCGGCGCCCTGGGTGCTCAACGTGGGCGCGCCCAGCGAGCCCAAACTGCTGAGCAACGTTGCGGCCAGCGGCAGCGGGCCTTACACTCTTACCTGGCAGCAGACTACCAGCGCCGCCGACCGCTTCCTGGTAGTGCCTGAAACCGAGGTGCGCCAGCCGGCCGCCGTGGCGACCTGGCAGGGCAGCACCCTGTTGGATGCCACTCAGCAGGTGGACTACCTGATGATCGCCCATTCGAGCTTGATCACGGCCACCCGGCCGCTGGCTGCCATGCACAGCGCCAACGACTTGTCGGTGCGTATCGTCAATGTGCAGGAGATCTACGACCTGTACAGCGATGGCTCCCTGTCGGCCGACGCGATCCGCAGCTATCTGGCCTACGCCTACAGCAACTACCAGGCGCCCGCGCCGACCTATGTGCTGCTCGTCGGCGATGGATCGGTCAACTTCCGCAATTACCCGTTGGACAACGTGACCCTGCGCAGCAACCTGATTCCTCCCTACCTGGGCGGCTTCGACGCCTGGGGCGGCGCGTCGATCTCGGATAATGTCTTCGTGCGCGTCCAGGGCAACGACCTGCTGGGCGAGATGATCGTCAGCCGCCTGCCGGTCAACGACGCAGACCAGACGACTACCACGGTCAACAAGCTTCGGCAATACCCGCTCACCTTCCCGCAGAACCGGGCCCTCAGCACGCTATGGGTCGCCGACAACCCGGACAACGACAACCCGGTCTACGGCACGCAGTTCTACATGGCGACCGAAGAGACCCTGGCCCCCTTGCAGCCGCAGTTCCAGGTCGATCGCGTCTACTTCTGTGTGCCAGGCGTCAACAACTGCCCGGCCGATCCCTGGATCTACACCAGCGTCGCCGACGCGCGGGCTGCGATCGTCAACAAGTGGAGCCAGGGCCACCTGCTGGCGCACTTCACTGGCCACGGCAGTTTCACCACCTGGG
>JBFYTD010000401.1:0-3409 GCA_041300885.1 Anaerolineae bacterium
CCCAGATCCGCGAGCTGGGCCGGCTGGAGACGGCCAGCTACACCGTGGAGAAGGTGCTGGAGGGGGGCGTGGACCAGGGTAATGACCTGCTGAACCTGCTGTTGGGCGACCGGCTGCTCTTCATCGCGCACGGCGAGGTCATCGCCGGCGTCGACTTGACCGAGCTGGCCGACGAGGACGTGGTGGTCAGCGACGACCGGCAGAGCGTCACGTTGCGCCTGCCGCCCGCCCGCGTCCTCACCCAACGGCTGGACAACGACCTGAGCCGGGTCTACGACCGCAGCCAAGGTCTGTTGACCAAGGGCGACCCCGACCTGGAGAGCCGGGTGCGCCAGGAGGCCGAGCGCGCCGTGCTTCGGGCGGCCTGCGAGGGCGGCATTCTCGACCAAGCCAGCCTAAACGCGCAGCGCCAGGTGCAAATCTTGCTGCTGGCGCTGGAGTTCAAGGACATCCAGTTCCTACCCGCACGATCGGCCGGCGACGTGGGATGCCCGTGACGGGTCGTCGGCAACTAATTGTCAGGACAGCCACGGATAAGCAGACCAGCCCTTGTTATACTGCTTACCAACCGATCAAAACAAACACAAGGAGCATCCACCCCATGAACATGGACGACTTGATGAAGGCGTTGAACCAAGCTGGCCCCCAGCAGGCGCCCAAGGGCGGGCAACAAAGCAGCGGCCAGCCAAGCGACCAGATGGATCTGGGTAGCCTGCTCGGTGGGCTGACGGCCGGCGGCGGTCAACAAGGTAGCGACCAGATGGACCTAGGCAGCCTGTTGGGCGGACTGATGGGCGGCGGAGCTGCGCAGGGCAGCGATCCGCTGTCTGGCCTGCTGGGCGGATTGATGGGCGGCGCCTCCAGCGGCGGTATGGGCGGGAGCCCCTTCGACGCGCTGGCTGGTCCATTGGCAGAAAAACTGGGCATCTCGCCGCAGATCGCCAGCATGGTGATCATGTTCCTGGCTAACGCGCTGCTGGGCGGCAAGGCGGGCAGCCGCTCTGGCGCAGTGGACACCAACGCCGCGGCTGACCTGAACGACGTGGTCACCATGCTGAACAGCGGCCAGGTCGACAGCCAGGCGCTGCATAACAATCAACTGGTGCAGGACTTGAGCCAGGAGACCGGGCTGGACGAGCAGACTGCCGCGCGCAGCATCGGCGCGTTGGCTGATATGCTGGGCGGCCAGCAAGGGCTGGAGAGCCTGCTGGGCAATTAGATCACCGGCCCACGCGCGTCACAACGAGAAGCGCACGTGCAAGATGTCGCCGTCCTTGACCAGATAGTCCTTGCCCTCCAGCCGCAGCGCGGCGGCCTTCTTGGCCTCGGCCATGCTGCCGGCCGCAATCAAATCAGGGTAGGCCACTACCTCGGCGCGGATGAAGCCGCGCGCCAGGTCGCTATGGATCGCGCCGGCCGCCTCGACGGCCGCGGCGCCCTTGCGCACCGTCCAGGCCCGCACCTCGTCCTCGCCCACGGTGAAGAAGCTCTGCAGACCCACCAGATCGTAGCTGGCTCGGATCATACGGCTCAGCGCGGGCTCGGCGATGCCGAACTCCTCCATAAACAGGGTAGCTTCTTCAGGGTCGAGCTGGGCGATCTCCATCTCCAGCTTGCCCTGCAATGACATGACCACGGTGTCGCGGTGATTGTAGGTGACGAACTTCTCCGGGGACACGCGCTCTTCGCCGCTGTTGACCAGCACAAGTACCGGCTTCAGGGTCAGGAAGCCAAAGCCGCGCAGCGCATTGGCCTCTTCTTCGCTGTAATCAAGGTCGCGCAGCGGCGTTTCGGCCTCCAGCGCGGCCTGCATGCGCTCGAACAGCGCCTGCTCCACCTCCAACGCCTGGCGCTCTTCGCCCTTCTTGGCCCGCTTATAGCTTTCGGCGATACGCTCCAACCTGCCTTGTGCGGAGAGCAAGTCCAGCAGGATCATCTCTTGCTCCAGCACCTCCAGGTCGCGTTGGGGGTTGATCGATCCCAGAGGGTGGCTGACGCTGGGGTCGTCGAAGGCGCGCAGCACGTGAATGAAGGCGTCCATCTGGCTGAGGCGGTGGCGCAACTGGCCGCTGAGGCCCTTCTGGGCCATGCCCGTGTCCAGGCCAGCGATGTCCGTATAGGTCACCTTGGCGTAGATCGTCTTGCGCGGCTTGAACAGCGCGCTGAGCGCATCGACGCGCGCGTCGGGCACGTCCACGACCGCGGTGTGAAACTCCAGCTTGCCGCTGGAGGTGGCCGACGTGGGACGGTCGCCGCGGGTCAGGGCGTTGAAAATGGTGGTCTTGCTGCTGTTGGGTAATCCGATGATGCCTAGTTCCATGGTGGTAGATTGGGAAATTGGTGACTTGGTTGATTGGTTGATTGGTTGGTCACTGGTGAGTATACCTGTGTTGGCGTAAGGAGCAATTCTGTTGCCTGCCTGTGCGCGCTGACCAATCATGGCGAGCGCTGCTGGTTTGCATTTGGCCAAGGTCAGGCGTATACTTCTACAGCAACTGTTGCTGCGGGGCGGATGGCTTGTGACACCCGCCAAACATCTACACGGGGGCGGCGCTGTGTAGCTTGCCGCCATTGTCATTTCTCAGGAGAAGATCATGAGCATCCAAGAGCCTTCATACACACCTCAGGCCATGCCGCTGCCCGAATCGATACCCTTGACGGAAGCCGAGATGGGGCGGATACGGCTCAGCTTTCTGCGCCGCACCTATGCCCTGTTTCTGCTGGGCCTCCTTGTCACCGGCGTCGGGGCCGTCGTGGCCCTCAGCGTCGAGGCGATCCTGACGGCGGTGCTCGACTACATCTGGATTGCCATCATACTCCAGTTTGCCATGGTGATCGGCGCCGGGGTCCTGCGCAACCGGTCGCCGTGGAATGTGCTGGTCTACTTTGGCTTCACGTTCCTGACCGGCCTGATCCTGGCGCCGATTCTGCTGGGAATCACCTATGAAAGCGGCAGCTTCGACGTCGTCGTGCAGGCCTTCGTCCTGACCACCAGCATCTTCGTCGGCCTAAGCGCGTTTGTCGTCGTCAGCCGCAAAGACTTCAGCTTCCTGGGCGGCGGCCTGATGATCGCCCTGTTCACGCTGCTCGGCCTGGGCATCGTCAGCATCATCTTCCGCACTGACGCGCTGAGCCTGGCCTTCGCCAGCCTGGCCGCGATCGTTTTCAGCGGCTTCATCCTCTACGACACCAGCCGCATCCTGCGCAATGCAGGCCAGATGTCGCCGGTCACGGGAGCGCTCAGCCTGTACCTGGATTTCTACAACCTGTTTCTGGCCCTTTTGCGTCTGTTAAGCCGGCGTTAGGTCGTTATCTGCTGGCTTGCCCGCGTTGCGTTAAGCCCAGCCTTCGCCGGCTGGGCTTTTTTTACGCCGTCCAGCCAACATCCTATTGACAGGCTCATAGGTAG
>JBFYTD010000402.1:0-3406 GCA_041300885.1 Anaerolineae bacterium
GCCGTTGGGACCAGTGCGACCAAGATGAGCCAGAGTGAGGTCCAGCAGGTCGAGCAACACACGGGAATGAAGGCTGAGGATCTTTCGGAAGAACAGCTTGACGCCGCCATGAACGAACTCGGCATCGAGGGCCAGGAGCCAACTGACCAGGAGATCGCCATGCTCGAGGCGGAAGAGGACAAGGCCGCCAATCCGCACGCAGCGACCGCACCTGCCGCCCAGCAGGCCCCGACGGCGCAGGCAGACGTGCTCACGCAACTCGAGCGCCTGGGAGCACTCAAGGCCCAGGGGCTGCTCACCGAAGAGGAGTTCGCCGTCCAGAAGGCGAAGCTGCTGGGAAGCTGATATGTTGGCCTGATCGGGGTGGTGGCTGTGCTGTTCTTCTGAACCTGGCCAACTCGGCCCAGAACCTTCGTAAGTTGCATCTTGCATCATGCTCGCTATAATGCCCTTGTGCGATGCGTGCGCCGTTTTCTGCGCGTGCATGATACGCGTTTCATTCTGGTAAAGCACGCTGTGTCAGGTTGACCGGGAACCCCGTGATTACTCGTATTAGCCAACAGGCCTTGCTGCAAACGAAACTCCAGCGGCCGCGCGTCACCGCCGACCTGGTTGACCGCCCGCGCCTGACGCAAGCGCTGAACGACGGATTGGATCACCCGCTGATCCTGGTTGCCGCGCCGGCCGGCTTTGGCAAGAGCACGCTGGTCAGCGCCTGGCTCGAGACCTGCGACCTGCCCCACGCCTGGATATCGCTGGATGCGGCTGACAATGACCTGGGCGTCTTCCTGGCCTACTTCGTGAGCGCCATTCAGACCATCGTCCCCAATGCACTGCCCGCAACGCAAGCCTTGCTGACCGGCATCAGCCTGCCGGTGGTTGCCGTGGTCGCCAGAAGCCTGCTCAATGACCTGGACGGAGTGGAACGCAACTTCATCCTGGCGCTGGACGATTATCACCTCATCCACGAGCAGCCCATCCACGAGTTGCTGAGTCTGCTGCTGCAACATCCGCCGCAGGGCATGCATCTGGTGATCGTCACCCGGCTGGAACCGCCGTTGCCCCTCGGCGTACTGCGAGCGCGCCATCAGCTCGCCGAGATCCGAGGACAAGATCTGCGTTTCTCCAGGGCTGAGATCGCCGCATTCGTGGAACGGGCGCTGAAGGTGTCGCTATCCGACGAGGCGCTGGCCGTGCTGGCCGAGAAAACGGAGGGGTGGGCTGCAGGGTTACGGCTGGCAATGCTGACACTGCGCCAAAGCGGCGATGTTGGCAGTCACATTACGGGGCTGCACGCCGAGAACCGCTATGTGCTCGACTACCTGATGAGTGAGGTGCTGGCGCAACTGCCACCTGCTATGAGAAGTTTTCTGCTAAAGACCTCACTCCTCGACCAGGTGTGTAGTCCGTTGAGCAAGGCGCTGATCGGCTCGGATGACCCCGAGTGTCAGCCGCAGGAGTTTCTGGTCTGGTTGCAGCAGGCCAACATGTTCACAGTGGCCCTGGACACGCGCGGCGAATGGTACCGTTACCATCATCTCTTCCAGGCGCTCTTGCGCGACCAGTTGGCGCGTGAGGCCAGCGCCGATGAGATTGCAGCGCTGCACGCCCGGGCCAGCGCCTGGTACGCCCGCCAGGGTTCGCTGGAGAAAGCGCTGCAGCACGCGCTGTTGGGCGATGATACACTGTCGGCTGTCCGCCTGCTGGCAGAGCAGCGCCATGCACTGATGAACTCCGAACAGTGGCAACTTCTCGAACACATTCTCGACATGTTTCCGGCGGAATCGGTCACGAACTATCCGGAGTTGATCCTGATGGCAGCCCAGGTAGCCGGATTGAAACAGTTCGACTGGGCGTCGATTTTGAAGGCGCTCGACCGGGCCGAAAGCCTCCTGGCGCAGATGCCGGATCAGCCGGAACGCGCTGTCTACTTACGAGGCGAGATCGACGCCCTGCGCGGCATCTTCGCCTGCGAGACAGCCTCTGATCCTGCAAACGTGATCGCACTCACCCAACGGGCGCTGACAGCCATGCCGCGCGCCTGGTACTACATGCGCGCCACTAGCTGGCTGTATCTGGCCGTTGCCTACCAGATGGCCGGCAGACTCGATCTGGCCTATAGCACGCTAGCGGAAGGGCAACCAGAGGATGTGACCAACGGCGCGGTGCATGCACGGGTGGCTGGCTCGCGCGGCTTCATCGAGTGGATAGCGGGCGATTTGCCGGCGATACCCCAGGCAGCGCTGGAGATGCTTGCTGTAGGCAAGACACACCAGCGCCATGAATCACGGGGGTGGGCGCACTACTTGCTCAGCAGCGCCGCCTACGAGCGCAACGATTTGACGACTGCCGAGGCTCACGCACGGGATCTGGCGAACCTGCGCTATGTGGGCAGACCGATGGCCTATGTGCAGAGCGCGTTCATCGACGCGTCGATCTGCCAGGCGCGCGGTCAACCCGACCAGGCGCAGCAGAAGCTCGAGCTGGCCTCCGATTTCCTGCGCGAGACCCGCAGCGAAGGACTCGGTCTGCTGGTGCAAGGGTTCCAGGCGGAACTGGCCCTGATGCAAGGGAATCTAGGCGCGGCCAGGCACTGGGCGACGACGATCGGACCGTTTCTGCCGCTCACCTTGATGCCGTACTTCTATGCGCCACAACTGACGCTGCCGAAGATCCTCCTGGCGCAAAACACGCCGGCCAGCCTGGAGCAGGCGACAGAGGTGTTGGCCCGGCTGCATGCGTTCGTGACTGCCACCCACAACACCCACTTCACCATTGAGGTGCTGGCGCTGCAAGCCCTGCTGCACGATGCCCAAGGGGACGAGCAGGCTGCGCTGGCGCGCCTGCAACAGGCTGTGTCGCTGGCCGAGCCCGGCGGCTTCATTCGCCTCTTCGTCGACCTGGGACCACGGCTGGCGAGCCTGGCCGCCCGGTTGCGCCAGACAGGCCTCCTGCCGGCCTACATGGCCCAGATTCTGCAAGCATTCGGCGAGTCCACACCGGCGGTTTCCCGCCCTCAAGCGGCTGTCTCGCCCATGGGCCAAATGGAACTGGTTGAACCCCTGACCGACCGCGAGCACGACGTCCTGATGCTCCTGGCGCAGCGCCTGACGGCCAAAGAGATCGCACAGGCGCTGGTCATCTCCCCTTTGACGGTCAAAAGACACGCGTCCAATATCTACGGCAAGCTCCAGGTCAACGGGCGGCGGGAGGCGGTAGCCAAAGCAACCCGACTTGGCCTGTTGTAAGGTCAAAGGTCTCAGACTTTGCAGGCCACCCGTCTCAACCCGGCGACCTCCAAAGCCCAGGGTTGAGCGATCACCTTTCTTACATCCATAATACATCCTTTGGGGGTTGGCATTCCTCGAATGATCGCGCTATGCTTGAAGGGCGAGTTAAGAGACTC
>JBFYTD010000403.1:0-3748 GCA_041300885.1 Anaerolineae bacterium
CAGCATCGCCAAGATGGTCAACTTCGCCACCAGCTACGGCGTCAGCGCGTTCGGCCTGGCCAGCCGCACCAGCCTCAACCGCACCGAGGCGCAGGCCTTCCTGGACGCCTATTTCCAGACCTACCCTGGCATTCGCCGCTACGTGGACGAGACCATCGCCAGAGCGCGCGAGCAGGGCTATGTCGAGACGCTGCTGGGCCGGCGGCGCTACTTCCCGATCCTCAAGAGCCGCGGCGGCTCCGCGCCCGACCGCCAGCAGGCCGAGCGCGCAGCCATCAACCATCCCATCCAGGGCACCGCGGCCGACATCATCAAGATGGCCATGATCCGGCTGCACGCCGCGCTGCGCGAGCGCGGCCTGCACAGCCGTATGCTGCTGCAAGTCCACGACGAGCTGGTGCTGGAAGTCCCCGACGGCGAGCTGGCTGAGGTCGCGCCGCTGGTGCGCGCGGTCATGGAAGCCGCCTACACCCTGGACGCCGGGCTGACCGTGGACGTGGAGGTGGGGCCGAACTGGTTCGAGATGGAGAAGGTGTAGGGGTTGGAGCGGCGAATGCCAACGATATTGCACATTCACGGTTGGCGCCGTGCAATTCGGCGTATCATTTTCGAGCATTTTGATTACATTGTGGCAGAGTATGAGGCGTTTCAACGAGGAGCCAAGTGATGGACGAGAAGATGCATGATGTTACTGACGTGTGGACGGATAGAACGCATCTACATTTGACCGCGGATGGGCACTTGTATCGCATTCGATGGGCTGACTGCTCACCGCGCCTCCTTGGCGCCAATGACTGGCAGCGCCAGAGACTTGAAGTTTCACCGTCTGGATACGGCATTCACTGGCCAGAGATCGATGAGGACCTGGCAATTGCTCCCTTGTTGCGACAAGCAGAAACCGTGGATGTCTTCGAGGAGAAGAACAGGACGCCGGTTCTGGCCGAGTCTCGTGAAGCCTATCGCGTTGTAGAAGGTGTGTCTGCTGATGATGATTTGCAGCACATCGTTTCCGATCCCAAGGTGATGTTGGGCAAACCTGTCATCAAGGGCACGCGCCTGACTGTGGAGTACATTCTGAGCCTGCTGGCCAGCGGTGTGACGCCGGAAGAGATCGTTGCGGAGTACGACGGGTTGAGCGAGCAGGATATCCGCGCGTGTCTGCGGTTTGCCGCTCAGTCGCTGGGCGCGAAGACCAAGTAACAACGCGCCGCGATTTGTCCGTTTCCCCAGGAGATAGTCTATTATGCCCCTCTGCCAAGGCTGCGGCGCCAGCTACGACGACAACTTCAAGTTCTGTCCGCATTGTGGTCGGGCTAAGCCGGCACCGATTCGCGGTAGTGAATTCCGGTCATGACTCCCGATTTTGACGAGGTTAGAAGGCTCGCCGCTAAGCTGCATGCCAAGGGCCGAGCCTGGTCCGGCGAAGCCTTCGGCTGGCCAGCCGAGTACAACCCAGAACGCCCCGAGCCGCCGCTGGATTCCAAAATGACCTTCACTCCGGCCGATTTCTGCATCGGCGAGAGCGGCATCTGGTTCTTTTCGCTCATGTGGGAACACGGCAAGGATGCGGAGCCAGTCGAATTCCTGGACGATAGAAGCACCGTGCGGGTCTAATCTATGATAACGGACAACGACTACCAAAGTCGAATTGCCCAGTTGGGTCACGACGACCTGCTGGAACTGTGGCAGACAATCGCAGCGGGTGAAGCGCTGGGTTGGGCTCCGGGTAAGGCTCTGGAGTACCTGGTTCTGCGTGCTTTCCAGTTGGAGGGCGCACAGGTGCGCTGGCCCTACAGTGTGTCCATCGATGAGGAGGAGATCGAGCAGATCGACGGCGTCGTTTACACGGGCGGGCTTTCGTGCTTGATCGAGTGCAAGGATACTACCCAGCGCACCAACGTGGAGCCAATTGCCAAGATGCGTAACCAGCTTCTGCGTCGGCCTGCTGCTGCCATAGGTGCAATTGTTAGCGTCAAGGGATTCACGGAAGCCGCAGAAATCTTGGCGCGCTTTTTGGCTCCACAGACCATCCTGCTTTGGAATGGCAACGAGCTAGCCTTCGCCCTACGCAACCATATGCTCTGTCGGGCCTTGGATGCCAAATACCGCTACTGTGTCGAAACCGGCAAGCCTGATTTCAATCTTCTTTTGGAGAAAATCCTATGAGTGTCAAACCGTATCTAGTCGTTGAAGGGGAGCTTGACGCACACATCCTTCGAAGGCTGCTGCCAGTCGATGTGGTTCGGGGTACGGAGTTTGTTGTTGCACAGGGCAGCTACGCGGTGCAATCGCTGGCCACGACGCTGCTAGGGGTTAGGCGTCGGCCTCTTGCGCTTGTCGTCGACGCAGACACGACAAATCCGTCCATCGTTCAAGAGAAAGTTGACTTGCTGCGCTATCTGGTGCGGCCGGCGGCTGGCAATGTACCCTATGCGGTCTTCGTGGCTGTTCCGCAAATCGAAGTGGTGCTGTTGCAAGATCGCTCGCTGTTTGAGCGGCTGGTCGGCAAGCAGTTGAGTGATCTGGAGTGGCGTTTAGGATTACTCAGTCCGAAAGAGGCGATCACTAACCTTGTCGGATCGCCTACGAGCATTGAGGCCATCGTGTTGCGCTTGGCCGACGAAGACGTAAAGGTCTTGCGCCAGCATCCACTCATCAAGGAATTGAGCGATTTCTTGTCAGGCCAGATTAGCCCAGTAGAGCAAAACACACCCGTGTACACCCGAACACCCGCACTTGCGATTGCAGAGCCAGGTGTTGTGTACCACATCGAGGAGACGCCCCAACTTTGATCAAAGACAACCTCATTTCCCTCATCCAACAAGCCGCCAAGGCGGCCCAGCAGGCCGGCGACCTGCCCCCCTTCGACCTGCCGGTAATCATCGTGGAGCAGCCGAAGAACCCGGAGCACGGCGACTATGCCACCAACGTGGCCATGCAGTCGGCCCGGCCGGCGAGGATGGCGCCCATCAAGATCGCCGAGCAGATCGTGCGCCACTGGCCGGCCGCGCCCTTCGTGGGCAGGGTGGACGTGGCCCCGCCCGGCTTCATCAACATCGCCCTGGACGACGGCTGGCTGGCCCAGCAGGTGGCCGTGATCCAGGCCAGCCCGGCCACGTTCGGCAACTCCGATGTCGGCCAGGGCCGCAAGGCACAGGTGGAGTTCGTCAGCGCCAACCCCACCGGACCCTTGACCATTGGCCACGCCTGGGGCGCGGTGCTGGGCGACACCATCGCCAGCCTGCTGCAAGCCACCGGCTGGGACGTGACGCGCGAGTACTACTTCAACAACGGCGGCCGCCAGATGCGCCTGCTGGGCGAGAGCTTGCAGGTGCGCTGCCTGGAGTTGCAGGGCGACCGCAGGCCCATCCCCCAGGATGGCTATCAGGGCGACTACCTGCGCTGGGTGGCGGCTGCGCTTTACGCCGAGTACGGCGACGCGCTGGCCGAGAAGGATGTAGACTTCTTCCGCAGCAAGGCCGTGGACGCAATCTTTGCCAACATCCGCTGCACGCTGGACCGGCTGGGCATCCGCTTCGACGTCTACTACAACGAGCTGGACCTGTACGAGACGGGCCGGGTTAACGCGGCCGTGCAGGCGCTGGCCAGCAGCGGCTTCGCCTATCAGAAGGACGGCGCCACCTGGCTGCGCGCCACCGATCTGGGGCTGAAGCAGGACCGGGTGATCATCAAGTCCAGCGGCGAGCCGACCTACCGCATGCCCGACATCGCCTACCACGTCCACAAG
>JBFYTD010000404.1:0-3404 GCA_041300885.1 Anaerolineae bacterium
GGAGGGTGAAGGCTGGGCGGCCGGAATCGGCGTACTCTGGGCCGCCAAGGCGGCGAACTGCTCCTGGGCGTGCGCAATGGGGGGAAAGTCCTGGCCGGCGTGCTGCGCCAGAGGGAAGAGCTTTTCGGCGCCTGCGCCGTACCAGGCGTCGGGCCGGCAGTTGCGGTAGTAGAGGTCCAGTTCTGCCAGCGGCACCCGGATATAGTTTCTGCGCAAGAAACGGGTGTCTTCTTCGCTTTGCGGCGGCTCTGTAGGGGCTTGAGCCACATAGATGGCGTCGCGCTGCTGACACAGGCGCTCCAGTTGCGCGCTCAGCGGCGCGTCGATCACCTGAGCATTGGCCGTCAGGTACCACTGAAGCGGGCCGGCAACGCCGGGCAGGACGACGATGGCATCGCGCGCGGTTGGCTGGGTGTTGAGGATGGCGGCCAGGGTTTTCCAGTCCTGCTTGGGCTTGCGGTAGTAGTAAGTAACAGGATCGGCGCTGCCTTTCACAAAAGCCAGCATCAGGATAGCCAGGAGCACGCCGTTGGTAGCCACGGCGAGGCGGCCTCGATCAGGGAACGCTCTCTGGACGATGGCCGCTCCCAGGCGAGCCATAGCGGCGACGCCCGCGGCGACAACCAGCGTAAAAACCGGTAGAACGAAGATCAGATCGCGAGGCGCCAAGGCCGGCCCAGCCAGCGAGGCCAGCCAAGCTAGCAGCAGCGTGGGCAGCAACAGCCAAAGGCCCAGCGCGATGCCGATAGGCCAGCGTTTCCAGAGCAGCCAGGCCAGTCCCACCAGCCACCACAGCGTCATCGCCGAGAAGAAGAGGGGATCGAAGCGCCAGTCCGGGCGGTAGGTCACAAAGGCCAGCAAGACGTTGCTGAACAAAGCGCTGTCCAGCCGCAAGGCTGGCTGGAGGCTGCCCGCGTCGATGCCTGCCAACAGTGGATCGACCACCACGGCGGGCGCAGTCAGTTGACTGATCAGCAGGGGCAGCGCGGCCAGCCCGACCGCTGCCAGGGCGATACCCATATGGCGCAGCGCAGCCCGTCCGGCAGGGTCGCGCCCCAGAACGGCCGCCTTGCCGGGGCCGGTCGCCTGCATGAAGAGCGGGAAGATCAGCAGACTCAGGCCGACCGGGACCCACGCGTAGGCGTAGGTGTAGAGACTCAAGACGGCGAAGAGCACATAGGGTCCCCACGTGGCCAGCCAGCCCCGTATGGCATGTTCCTGCTGTCCCAGCTTGCTGGCCGATTGTCGTTGCGCAGCCCGCCAGAGGCTCCACAGCAGCAAGGTGCTGAGAGTGGCAGAAAGCGCGTAGGTGTGCGCCTCCTGGGCAAGTTCGATGTGGAGGGGCGAGAGCGCCAGGAAGAAGGCCGCCAGCAGGCCGACCAGGCCGCCGAACAAAGCGCGACCCAGCGCCCACAAAGCCACGACGCCGGCAGTGCTCGCGATCATGGCCGGAAGTCGCAAGGCCCATTCAGCCGCGCTGACGCTGCTGACAAGGCGCATCAGCAAGAGATAAGCTGGCGGCTGCGCTGCGCTGAGGGAACCATAGGGGCCTAGCAGGCCGCCTTGCTGCGCTGCGCCGACCAGCAGAATCTCGTCCAGCGAGAGACTCTTGTAGCCTATCTGATAGGCCCGCAGGCCGCCCGCCAGCAGCACGATGGCCACCAGCAGGAGGATCTCCAGGAGGGTGGGACGCTGGGAGACGCCCGCGGCAGGCAAAGGCCGCTGGCTGGGTTGGGGGGTTAGGGAGGACGGTGGCTGGTGCGCGCTGTCTGACACGAAGTACCTGTCTAACCTGAGAATCGCTCGGGCCGGTCTTAGCGAAGCAACCGTGCCCGCCCGTTTTCGTTGACGGTTGTGCGCCCAAGCGCATGGATGACTGATGTGAAGGCTGAGATCATGGCCGGCGGGGTCGGTCCTGCCAGGAACGATGGCCGATGCCTCGGCGGTTCCGCAGGCCGGCGGTCTCCGGCCAACGGCATGGCATGATACATCAGGTGTGGGTGAAAAAACAAAACCAGGCGCGACGGTGGCAGGATCAACCCACCATGTTCCTAATAATGAAGCCGAGAAAGGCAGAGAGCCTTTCTCGGCTTCACCGGTGATAGGTACGGTTGCGTCGCAAGGTGCCCCCGGTCCGACTCGAACGGACACGCCCGTACGGGCACAGGCCCTCAACCTGCCGTGTATGCCAATTCCACCACGGGGGCAGCATCGATCAGAATTATAGCATGAAACGGCGGATGCGCAAATCGGCGGAGACACGATGGTGTATCTGTCAGTGGACGTTTTACACTACCCGCAGCCCGCAACGAATTTGCACGTTGTGGGCCGTTTATGGCATACTCTGTCGCGAAATTCTTGGAGGTAGCTCACCGATGATACTGATGGTTGCAGCTTAAGGTCTATCCTCGCTTCCCAGTGATGGGAAACCACCTGAGAGAAACGTCGTCGCCATGCGGGCTCGGTCGGAGACCGGCCCGAGCATGTGGAGAGAGCTCGGTCGAACACCGGCCTGAGCCGTGTGCAGGACGACGACCCGGCAGGTCCGTGGCGAGGTCTACGCGCCTGCTGTGACTGTTCTCTCGTGAACGCTTTTTTTCGCTGTTTTACGCCGCGGGCGCACTGCCTGCGGCGTTTTTGTTTTCCAACGGGAGCTACACCATGCTTCAAGTTCGCACCATCACCCACTGGTTCGGCGACCTCAAGGTGCTGGACCAAGTCAGCTTCAACCTCAACCGCGGCCAGCGGGCCGGGCTGATCGGCCCCAACGGCTGCGGCAAGAGCACCCTGCTCAAGATCATCAGCGGCGAGCTGGCGCCCGACCAGGGCCGCGTCCAGCTTAGCCCTGCCTTTTTACGCCTGGGCTATCTGCCCCAGGCGCTGGACTTCCCGGCTGGGGCCACGGTGGGCGACGTGCTGGCCGCGGCCCAGGGCGAGCGCGTTTCGGTGGAGACACGGCTGGCCGAGGCGGCTGAGCGCGTGGCCGAGGCCGGCAACGTCGAGCTGGCGGCCGCGCTGGCCGACTACGACCGCGCCCTGGCCGAGTTCGAGGCGCTGGGCGGCGCCAGCCTGCACGCCGAGGCTGACGCAGTGCTGGCCGGCCTGGGCCTGGCCGACGTTGGCCAGGAGCGACTGGTGCAGGCGCTCAGCGGCGGACAGAAGACGCGGCTGGGCCTGGCGCGCCTGCTGCTCAGCCAGCCCGATCTGCTGGTGCTGGACGAGCCCACCAACCACCTGGACATGCGCGCGCTGGCCTGGCTGGAGGAGTTCCTGGCCGGCTACCCCGGCGCCGTGCTGCTGGTCTCCCACGACCGCGCTTTCCTGGACCGCACCGTGAGCACCATTCTGGCCCTGGACGACACCACCCACAGCCTGCGCGAGCATGCGGGCAACTATTCGGACTA
>JBFYTD010000405.1:0-3394 GCA_041300885.1 Anaerolineae bacterium
ATCGAGGGTTTGACCGAGGACGTTGAACAGCCGGCCCAGCGTCTGCTCGCCCACCGGCACCATGATCGGCGAGCCGGTGTTGATCACGTCCATGCCGCGACGCAGCCCGTCGGTGCTGGACATGGCCACAGCCCGCACGCGACTGTCGCCAAGCTGCTGCTGGACCTCGCAGACCAACACGCCCCCGTCGTCCTGGGCGATTTCGATGGCATCGTACACCTCAGGCAGTTGGCCTGGCGCGAACTCAGCATCCACCACCGGGCCAAGGACGGAGACAATGCGACCGACTGAATGACCATTTGAACCATTGCGGGCCATAAAACGTCCTCCGGGATTCGGTAATCGGTAATCGGTGAGCGGTGAGCGGTGAGCGGGATGCAATCGATAGTCCTTGGTGGATTACCGCTGCCCGCTACCCGCTTCTCGTTTACCGCTTACCGACCAAGCCGCTACGCCAAAGCATTGGCGCCGGCGGCGATATCGAGCAGTTCTTTGGTGATCTTTTCTTGCCGCGCCTTGTTGTAGCTGAGCGTGAGATCGGAGATCAGGTCGCTGGCTGCGTCCGTGGCGTTGCGCATCGCCACCATGCGGGCAGCATGCTCGCTGGCGATCGATTCGTACAACGACTGCAAGATCTGCAGCTCAGTGACGTTGTACAAGACCATACTCAACACAGTCTGCGGGTCGGGCTCAAAGATGTAGTCAGGCGCCATCGGCGCTGTGGGATCGCTGGGACGGATCGGCAAGATCTGGCGCACGGTCGGCGTCTGGCGCAGGACGTTGACAAAGTCGGTATAGGCCAGATAGACCGCGTCGCAGTTGCCGTTGACGAAATCGTCGATCACCACGCGCGCAACCGGGCTGATCGAGTTGATGTCGGCGCCGGTTGCTTTCTTGGCGCCCTCCAGGAACTCACTGGTCGGCCGGTCGCCAACGTTGACAAAGGTAGCCCGCATGGGAACGCCGAAGCGCGCCATCCAGTCGCGGCCTTTGCGGCCAACCGTTACCACCGAGACCTGCTTGCCCTCATCTTCCCACTGCTGAATGTGACGCCAGGCGTGGCTGATGACCGCGCTGTTCAAGCCGCCAGCCAGGCCGCGGTCGGCCGTCATCAAGACCAGACAGATAGTTTTCACCTCGCGGTCCTGCAACAGCGGCTGCAGGTCAGCCTGGCTTTGGCGCAGACGAGCAAGGAAGGTCAGCACCTCCCACGCCTTGTTAGCGTAGGGGCGGGTAGCCTCCACCTGGGCCTGGGCTCGGCGCATCTTAGACGCCGAAACCGCCTCCATGGCCCGAGTGACCTTGGCGATATTCTTGACGCTGCGAATGCGTCGCTTGATTTCACGGTCGGCTGCCATTGGCTGTTTCTCTCGACTGGTGCTTCCGGTCGGCTAGGACCTGGGTTTCAACAAGACAGTACGACTCTCGCTGGGCGGGCTCACCGTCGTGTATTGATCGGCGCCGGTCTGGCGGACCACCTGTACGTACCATTCACCGATGCCATCAACGCCATCGGGGTGAAAGGCACGCATGAACTGCTCATTGGCGATCAACTTGACACACGCCGTGCTGTATACGCCGTCGCATGTGTCGCCTTTGCCGCGCACGCTGCCGGCGTTATAGACCGCGCCAAGCTGGTTTCTGGCGACCAGCACAAGCTCATAGAACTCGTCGGCAGCCAGTTCGTCGGCAACCGGCACGAACTCCACGATCAGCGCAGAGCCAAAGTCACGCGAGGTGACCGGCTCGGGCCAAAGCAAGGTTGGCGCGCCGTAGGCGGCGCTGGGCGGCGCAGTCGTCGGCGTGGGGGGCGCTGCAACCACGGGCGGCGTAGTCGCTGCCGGCACTGCCGTCGGTTGGACTGGCGGCTGGGTAGGGGCTACTACGACCGGCGGCTGAGTGGGCGTGACCGTGGGCCCTGCCTGCACCTCAAAGGTGATGCCTGTGTTGCGCGTCGAGTCGCGCAGGGCCTGAGCCCACCAGATCCAGCGACCTGCGGCCAGGCCGCTGGTATCGACGCCGTCGTATGCAACCTCGATCACGCCCTGGCTGTCTGCCCTGCCAAACAGCGGCTCCAGCAGCGTGCCATCGGCCAGCTCCAGCCAAGCCAGCACCGTCTCGGCAGCCTGAAAGCCGGTGGCCTGGAAGCGCATTTCCTGGCCGGCAACGGCAGGATTGCTCAGCGCCTCGGCTCGTGGCAAGGCCGGCGGCACCGGCGTTGCCGCTGGCGAGAAGCTACCTAAGGCCACATCATCCACCAGGATCTGATCGCCCTGGCGGGCCAGGAACACCGTAGCTTCCTGCGTGCCCAGCTCGCCCTGGCCCTCGAAGGTCTCACGCCATATCACATCGACTGCGATGCGCCCTTCGGCCGGCTGCGAACCCAGCAACTCGAAAAAGCTGATGTGCGGGTTGCTCAACGCCAGCCTGCCCAACACCAGATCGGCCAGCCTCTGCTGGCCGCCGGTGGTCAGCAACGTCCCGTAGACGACGCGATACTCGCCTGAGGACAGCCTGGCCAGGAAGTCCCTCGCCACATCCAGGGATGCGTCCAGATCGGCCTCTGTCACCGGTTCAGCCGTGGGCAAAGGAGGGGGTGCCAGGGTGGGTGTGGGTGGCGCCTCGGTAGGCGTTGCTTCGACAGTCGCTGTTTCGCTCGGTGCAGGTGTTGGCCCATCGGGCGGAGTCTGGCAGCCAGCAAGCAGCAGCGCCAAAACCAGCACGCCCGGGGCAACCATCTGTTTGATCTTGTTCATTCCCTGCACCAAGCTCACACTCCTGTTTTTGGAGCAACCATCCTGGCTCTGCGCCTGCCTAGCCCAGGAATTGCTTGTTAAAGTCATCCAGCGCCACGCGCAGTCCGTCGATATTGGTCTCGTCCAGACGTTTGTCGCGCAAGATCGCCTGACCAACTTCGGGGCGGCTCGTGTCCATGTACTGATAGAAGGCCTGTTCCCATTCGGGGATGCGAGCCACCGGCACCTTGTCCAGGAAGCCGTTGGTGCCTGCGTAGATGGCCATCACCTGCTTGTCCAGCGGCACGGGCTTGTACTGCGGCTGCTTGAGCAGTTCGCTCAGGCGCTGGCCGCGGTCGAGCTGGCGCTGGGTGGCATCGTCCAGGTCGGAACCGAACTGGGCAAAGGCTGCCAGCTCGCGGAACTGGGCCAGCTCCAGCTTGAGGCGGCCTGCCACCTGCTTCATGGCCTTGGTCTGGGCGGCCGAGCCGACGCGGCTGACGCTGATGCCGACGTTCAGGGCCGGGCGCACGCCGGCATAGAACAGGTCGGACTCCAGATAGATCTGGCCGTCGGTGATGGAGATCACGTTGGTGGGGATGTAGGCCGACACGTCGTTGGCCTGGGTCTCGATCACCGGCAGGGCGGTCAGGCTGCCG
>JBFYTD010000406.1:0-3384 GCA_041300885.1 Anaerolineae bacterium
GACAGCGACCACGTCTACAACGCGGGCCTGTACGCGTTGCTGGCCGGTATTGTCACGGCCCGACTGGGCCACGCCGTCGCCTATTTCGAGGTCTACCGCGTCGACCCCCTGCAACTGCTCTCGCTCAGCCCGGGCGCGTTCCTGCCCCTGGCTGGTTTGATCGGCGCGGCGGCCATGGCAGCCATCTATCTCTACCGCCATCATCTGCCTGCGGTGCGCATGGCAGACATCTTTGCGCCTGGCGTGCTGCTGGCGCTGGCGATTGCCGCCTTGGGGGCGTTCCTCGCCGGCCGCGATCTGGGGACGTTGAGTGAGCTGCCCTGGGCCGTAGAGTTGTTCGACGTGCGCCGCCATCCGGTTGCGCTGTACCAGGCCGTGGCGCTGCTGGCCCTGCTGGGGGCGCTGTTGTGGACCGACCGCAGGGCTGCGCTGCGTCCGGGCCAACTGGCGCTGCTGGCCCTGTTCGGCTATGCCACGATTCGACTTTTCCTGGAGCCGCTGCGGGCCGAGGGGCCGCTGGTGGGAGACGGCTGGCGCTTTGCCCAGATCGTCGCCCTGGCCGCAGTGCTGGTCAGCGGCTGGCTCCTGGGTCGCACTGCCGCCAACCTCAGCCCAGCCCACCCCGTCAGCGAACCTGACACCTGACACTGGAAACCCTGACACCTAACCTTACCCCGTCGTAATCACTCGTCGGGCCTGATCGCTCTGCTGGGTCCAGCCTTGGCGCCGCAGACCGGCTTCCACGGCCTGGGCCACCGTAGCGAAACGCTCGATCCGGCCGACCACAGGCTGAGCGAGGTCCAGGTGGCCGATGGCGTCAACCGGGGGGCGGGCGATGACGATGGTGCAGTGCGAGGTGCTGACCTCCTCGGCCGCCCGCTCGACCGCATGGAGGTCATGCCGTCCGATCTCGCCGCCTGGCGCCAGGTCCAGGACGATCCAGCGTGGGCTGTACTGGCTCTTGAGGTCGGCTAGCTCCTGCCGCAGTCTTTCCACCTGGACGCCGCCCACCACCCAGTTGAAAGGGGTCACCAGCACCCCGCGCACCACGGCGATCGGCTGGCCCAGCATGTCGCGGCTGCCCGATTCGGGCCGCAGCACCCGCGCCATGAACCAGGTCAGCAGCAGGATACTGGCCAGGCTTGCTCCGGCCAGCACAGCGATGGCTAGTGGATCGAAGAGCAAGGTTTGGGCGCTTTGCAGCAGCAGGAAGACGCCAAAGGCCAGCACGCCGCCTGTGATGAAGGCCATTTGCCAGAGCAGGGAGCGGCGGGCCAGCACGAAGCCCGCGCCGGCCGGAATGACGGGGAATAGCACCCACAGCGCCAGACCACGTGCGCCCAGGGCCAGCGGCGCCAAGGCCAGCAGACCGGCCGAGATGGCCAATGTAGTGAAGGTCAGTAGGGCAGGGCTGCGCTTGACGTAACGTAAGTAGGGGAACAGCAGCAGCAGATCGATGGCCGGCGCCAGCAGCAAGACCAGCGGCGCTCCGCTGAGATACAGCCCCAGTCCAAGCAGCAGGTCGAACAGCACCTTGATGCGGGCGAGTAGGTGGGCGCGGCCCTCGACGACGTAACCTGGTAGAGACATAGTTGCAATCCAAATTCAGCGCGTAGCTGCGCAATGGCTTCATGTGGAGGATGTTTGACAAATGCAGGACGCCAGTGTACCATAGCCCCCTGCTTGCGGCGAAATCATCGCAGCCCAAGGCTTACCACTGACGCGGCGCGCTGGGTCCGGTCCCTGCAGGAATGACCTCCATCACTTGGTTGCATCCTGTCCTGCGCACCAGGCGCCTGAATGAGACTTCACACCTGTTGCACCCTCGTTACGTACCCCCCACCTATAATCCCGCCGACTACGACCGTCCGTCTGTGACGGTCGATGTGGCGCTTTTCGCCTATCTCGACAACGACTTGCAGGTTCTGTTGGTTCGGCGCAAGAAGTGGCCTTACCAGGATTACTGGGCCATTCCTGGTGGCTTCATCGCCCTGGACGAGTCGCTGGAGCAGTCGGCGCTGCGCGAGCTGAACGAGGAAACCAGCGTCGGTCATGTCTATCTCGAGCAGCTTTATACCTTCGGCGAGCCTGATCGCGACCCCCGCACGCGGGTCATCAGCGTGGCTTATCTCGCCCTGGCGGGCGCCGGCGAGGCGCGCGACGTGCGGGCCGGCGACGATGCGGCCGAAGTGCGCTGGTGGTCGACGGTCAACCTGCCGTCGCTGGCTTTCGACCATGACCGGATCTTGCGTTTTGCCTATGGGCGGCTGCGCTGGAAGCTGGAGACCACCGCGCTGGGCTATTTGCTGTTGCCTGAAACGTTTACCCTGAGCGAGCTTCAAGCGCTCTATGAGGTGGTGCTGGGAGAGCGGCTGGACAAACGCAACTTCCGCCGCAAGAAACTGGCGGCTGGCGTGTTGGAGGAGACTGGGGAGTACCGCAACGGCAGCCTGCGCCGGCCGGCGCGGCTGTATCGCTTCAGCGCAGCGGCCATTGAGCTGGAGCAGGCCCGGCGGCGCTTTCCGTAACTCAGCCAGGGATTGGAAATCCCCGGTTGAAAGTGCAAAGCGCCCTCAGGCGCTGGGAACCTTTCCCCAGCCGCTGAGGCGGCTTGGCAGGTTCAGCCGGTGAATTCCGTTCACCGGATTCTCAGCGCAGATAGCTGGCCAGAAAAGCCGCGGCCTGGCGCTGCGCCCACATGCGATAGGCCAGCGGCCAGCCCTCGACCCAACCCACATGGCCGCCGCGCTCGGTGATGCCAGCAAACAGGGCCGGGTTGTACTCAAACAGATCGTAGGGGATGTCGCCGGCAGAGATCAGGGGATCGTCTTTTGCCCGCAGGATCAGCGTGGGGACCTGGATGCCGGGCAGGTAGCGCCGCGAGCTGCTGCGGGTGTAGTAGTCGTCGGCGCTGGCAAAGCCATGCAGCGGGGCAGTCATGGCCTCATCGATCTCCCGCAGCGTCTTGGCGGCCAGGGCCTGCTCCAGGTCGATCAGTGGGGCGACCAGCGCAGCTTTGGCTTGCAGCTTAGCCTTGATGCTGGTCAGGAAATGAGCGACGTAGCGTGGGCTGAGACCCTGCTCCAACTGCTCTCCGCCCAGCTTGAGATCAAAGGGCGGTGAGATAGCCGCTGCCGCGCGCAGGCGGATCGCCATCTCCCCGCCGCGCTCACCCAGGTACTTCAGCAGCACGTTGCCGCCCAGCGAGACGCCCGCCAGGCCCTTGGCCACGCCCGGGAAACGCTGGTCCAGCCAATTGTGCGCCACAGCTACGTCGTCCGTGGCGCCGGCGTGGTAGGAGCGGGCCGTGCGGTTCATCTCGCCGCTGCACGAGCGGTAGTTCATGCCCACACTGCGGATGCCCCGCTGCGCCAGTTGGCGGTA
>JBFYTD010000407.1:0-3381 GCA_041300885.1 Anaerolineae bacterium
GGCTGAGATTCGGTCATGTCCCACGCCGTAGGCCGAACGGAGCAGGGGATCGAAGAGCCTGACCATCTCCAGCCCCCAGCCCTGCGACCTGGCATACTCGCCGAGGGTCATGTCATCCAGGCCGCGCATCGCGCGGTTGCGGCTGGCATCATCCGGCGGGCAATCGAAGGCCGCATTGCCCCCCGCGTCCTCCCAGGCCCAAAGCTCCTCCAGCTTCGTGGTCAAGGCCGCCAGGTCGTCGCGGCACTTTTGCGACACCGGCAGCTCGGCGATCCCCGCGTCGTCGAACGGGTCGCTCACCCACTAGTTAAACTTCACAATTATCCAGGGATCGGGTAAAATCGCCAGCATGATTCTACGCTACAATCATCTCTCCCGTTTTCCGACGACCTTTCAGGCCATGACGGGACTCCGGCTGGCCGAGTTCGATGAACTGCTGCAAGATGTGCTGCCGCTCTTTGGCGCGGCCGAAACCAAACGCTTGACGCGTGCCACGCGGCGGCGGGCAGTGGGTGGCGGCCATCCCTTCGAATTAGCGCCGCGGGATCAAGTGTTGCTGACCGTGGTCTGGTTGCGGCGCTATCCGATCCATGAAGTGCTCGGCTTCCTGTTTGCGGTGAGTGATTCGACGGTCGGCCGCTATATTCAGCGCGTGCTGCCCCTTCTGGAAGCTACGGGCCGGGCGACGATGCGGCTGCCGGATCCTGGGCGCAAGCAGCGCCGCCAGCTCGACGAGTTGCTCCAGGAGACCCCGGCCTTGGCCGTCGTGATTGATTCCTTTGAGCAACGGGTCCAGCGGCCCCGCACGCGCAGTGAAGCCGACCCGTATTACAGCGGGAAAAAGAAGCAGCACACCTTGAAAAGCCAGATCGCCGTCGATGAATTGACGGGTGAGATTGTCGATGTGGCCGAGAGCGTGCCTGGGCCGACCGCCGACATTGTGCTCTTGGAACAATCGGGCCTCCTGACACGCCTCCCGGCGGGTGTGGGGGCCTTGGGTGATTTGGCCTACATGGGCATCGCCAAGCTCCATCCGAAAGGCCAAGGCGCCACCCCCCGCAAAAAACCCCGGGAGCAGCCACGGCCACCGGAGGACGTGGCTTTCAATACCGCCTTCGCCCAACGGCGCATCGTCGTTGAACACAGCATCTTACGCTTACGGTACTATCAAGCACTCACGCAAACGGATCGCAATCATCGCCAACAGCATACCCCACGGGTCATCGCCGTGGCGGGTCTGGTCAATCGCCAGATCCGCCATCGGCACCCTTACGCCTGCTAACCCCTGGCGTGGGGTAGGGGCAGTCTAACCCCTGCTCTTGTTGTGAAGTTTAACTACTGGAAAAAGCACTCCTTCTGGGGTAGATTGTTGGTAACCAAACCACACTCACCCTGAAAGGAGGCACCCCCTATGTTACCGTCATTTGCCGCGGCTGGCAACCGCCTGGCCCTGGCGCTCGCCGCCCTGCGTGGGCAGGGCGCACCCACCCCCAAGCCGCCGCCGGTCGTCCCGCTGCTGCGACCCGATCTGGCCCGCCTGGCCCAACCGGAGGCCGCGCTGCCGGCGTTTGTGGCCCAGGATGCGGTGACCCGCAAGTATCTCGACCTGCTGGGTCCGCTCGACTGGGCGCATTTCCCCGAACGGCCGACCAACCACCCCTGGCCCGGTCCCACCCCGGCGCCGCGTGCGCCCTACGTGGCCGCTTACCTGATCAAGCTCAACGAGGGCTTGCGTTCGCTGGGCAAGCTGCGCACCTACCTGCTCGAACACCCAGCCCTGGTCTGGAGCCTCGGCTTTCCGCTGGTGGCCGATCCCACGACGCCCCATGGTTTCAATGTGGCGCGTTCGGTGCCGACGCGCCGCCAACTCGGGCGCGTGCTGCGCGACCTGGACAACGCGGCCGCCCAGTTCCTGTTGGACGGCACGGTGCAACTGCTACGGCTGGAGCTGCCCGCCGACGTCAATTTCGGCGATGTGATCGCCCTGGACACCAAGCATATCATCGCCTGGGTCCAGGAAAACAACCCCAAAGCCTACGTCAGCGACCGCTACGACAAGACCAAGCAGCCCAAGGGCGACCCGGACTGCAAGCTGGGCTGCAAGAAACGCCACAACAAAGGCGATGGTGACGGTGGAGCGGCTGCGGATACGCCTGCCACCCCGGCGGCCGCACCTACCCAGCCCGCCGTACCCCCGCCCAACACGCCCACGACTAATCCCGTACCGGCCCGCCAGGCGGAGGCCGGTGAGTATTACTGGGGCTACGCCTCCGGCGTCATCACCACCAAAGTGCCGGACTGGGGCGAATTCGTGCTGGCTGAATTGACCCAGACTTTCAACCACGGCGACGCCACCTACTTCTTCCCCCTCATGGCTGCCACCGAGCGCCGCCTCGGCCGCCGGCCGCGCTATGGCGCCCTGGATAAGGCGTACGACGCCTTCTATGTCTATCAGTACTTCCACGAAGCCGGCGGCTTTGCCGCGGTGCCGTTCGTCGAAAAGGGCGGTCTCAAGTCCCGGAGTTTCAGCCCCGAGGGCTTACCGCTCTGTGCGGCCGGGCTGGCCATGCCGCTCAAGTTCACCTTCACCGACCGCACCAGTACGTTGGTGGTCCACGAGCGCGGCAAGTATGTTTGTCCGCTGCGCAGCCCCCAGCCGGCCCCCGTCGTGGCGCCGCCCGCCGCACCCGTCTGTCCCGTTAACCACGCGACCTGGCCCAAAGGCGGCTGCACCGCGATGATGCCGACCTGCATGGGCGCGCGCCTGCGTTACCAACTCGACCGTACAAGCCCGGAGTACAAGGCGATCTACAAGCAGCGCACCGCCGACGAGCGTTCAAATAGCCAAGCCGTTGAACTCGGCATTGAGCGGCCCCGGCTGCGCCGCCAGTCCGCCATTGTCAACCAGAATACCCTGATCTACGTGCTCATCAACCTGCACGCCCTGCAGCGCGTGCGGGTGCATAAGGAGAAGCTGGCGCGCCAGCCCCAAATGCCCTGCGTACCGGGTGGCTGAGCCGCCCTGAACGCCCTCGCTGACCCCTGTATTTGGCCCGGCGCTCGCGTTACTGGCGTTCCGGTCACGGCCCGCGCCCGGCGCGCGCCCACCAGACACCCTAAAACCTCCGGCCGCCAGGCCCACACCGCCGCCCAGCCTGGCCAGGCCCGCCAGACCGCTCCCCAAAACCCCGCTCCACCCCTGGCTCACTGGCCCGGAACCCTAGCAAATTCGCAGATTATGTTTTGTGCCGTTTTCAGCAGGCCATTCTTAACTGCTTATGTTTTGTCCAGCCCTCCGTTGATGCGGAGAAACCCGCCCCTACAACTGACTTTGAATACACCCAATTGAAATGTGCGCCCCTTCGTCCCCACCCCAGGCCG
>JBFYTD010000408.1:0-3378 GCA_041300885.1 Anaerolineae bacterium
GTGCCACCTGCAGCGTTGGGCGT
The DNA here is from genome assembly GCA_041300885.1 of Anaerolineae bacterium. Classification (GTDB taxonomy): domain Bacteria; phylum Chloroflexota; class Anaerolineae; order JAAEKA01; family JAAEKA01; genus JAAEKA01. Next base: position 24 of record JBFYTD010000408.1, read on the forward strand.
AGGTAGAATTCTCGCAGCAGCGGCTGCGGGTCTGAGCCGCCCACTGCGGGCAAAAAAATGTAAACCTTGTCGCCGGAAGCAAGAAGGGTCAGCGCCTCGTGGCCGGCCGGTGTCCGACGGGCATTGACAAAAACCTGGTAAGGCGAGGGCCGGCCCAGATCTTCGCCGCGCAGGGCGGCGTCGAAGCCGGGGTAGGCCGCGGCCAGCCGGGCCAGCACATCGGCCACAGTCACCTGGTCTGTGTCGAAGTCGAGGGGTACCAGGATTGAGCCGGCCAGCCGCCGGATCGGCTCACCCAGTCGCACGGTGATCAGCATCTGAAGTTCCTCGGGCAGGTTTCGACACTTGCGCCTGCGCGCAGTGCAGGTGTACGGCGAGGACGCCTACTCAACCCACCGGGTTTGTGTCAAGTTAGCCGCAAAAGTTGCTCGCCTGCCGTTTATTCTAACATAGGAGTTGGCCGCCCACAAGGCGCGCAGCAACGGGTCGAAATCTTACAGAACTGTAAGGTCTCGCTAACCGCAAATTCATCAAACCTTCACGTTGGGCTGCTATAGTTGCAACAAAAGCACGCTGAACCGTGAACATCGGCCAGGGACAGCGCGTGAAACGGGCAGTTGGCGGTCACAGCCGTCGAAGAATCATCCTTACTGGAAGGTAATATCCTCATGGCTCTACCATTGTTGATCATCTTGACCGCTCTATTGCTTTGGACATTGATTCCCGATCCTGATCTGGAGAAACCGCCCGTCAACAAACAGCAGCAGTAATGCGCGGCTCCTGGGTCTTGTGCCCAGCCTGCTGCGACTTTGTTCGCTGGTCGCGCGGCATGCCGCAGCGCTGCCCCTGGTGAACGCCTGCCCAATCGGCAGGCGTCTTTTTTTTCTGGTCCACCGCCCCACCCTGCTTTCGGAACCTCGCGCACTTCCCCATCTGCGCGTCCTGTGTTATGATCCATCTGTCGATTAAGTGTTCAGCCTAAGGCTTCGAAAAGCATCGCTTCAGGGATATGCCAGACCTATCAAGCTAAACTGCGCCTATCCAAGTTCTGCAGCGGCTTAGGTAATCCTTTCACGTTTTACGCTTCACGTTTCACGCCATGACAGACGTACTGTTGATCCGACATGCGACCAATAACTGGGTGGGCGACCGGCTGGCCGGCTGGACCCCTGATGTCCACCTCAACGAGCCAGGCCAGGCGCAGGCGGCTGCACTGGCCGAGCGGCTGGCCGCGTGGCCCTTCAGCGCAATCTACAGCAGCCCGCTGGAGCGAGCCGTGGAGACCGCGCAGGCTGTGGCCCAGCGGCACGACGGCCTGGAGGTCGAAATCGAGGATGGCGTGGGCGAGTCGCGCTATGGCGACTGGACCGGCCAGTCGATCAAGGAACTAGCCAAGACGCCGGAGTGGCTGCAGGTGCAGTTTACCCCTGGCCTGGCCCGCTTTCCCAACGGCGAGTCGCTGGGTGAGATGCAGGCGCGCGCCGTGGCAGCAGTGGAACGGCTGCGCCGGCTGCATCCGAGCGGCGCGATAGCCATTTTCTCCCATGCCGATGTGATCAAGGCGCTGGCGGCCTACTACGCCGGCATGCCGTTCGACCTGTTCCAGCGGCTGGTGATCGACACGGCCTCGGTGACGTGGATCCGCTTCACACCCCACGGCCCGCGCCTGCTGCGCCTGAATGACACTGGCAACTTAGAGCCGCCCAAACCGGAGACCGGCAGCGACCAGCCATCTGCAGCCGTTGAATCGGCCTCCGGCGATGACTCACCAGACGTCGTACCGTCCCCACTACACGACTGACCCACACGAGGAAACAAGGCATGGCATCCTACGCATTCGATCTGAAACCGTGCAGCCGGCTGACTGTCGGCGCCATCGGCCCAGCCGGGCAGCGCACCTTTTATCTGCAGGGCATCCAGGGGCGCCAGGTGGTTTCCCTGGTGATCGAGAAGCAGCAGGCCCAGGCGCTGGCCGTGGGCATCGACGAGTTGTTGGAGGAGGTCGAGGAGCAGTACCCTGAAGACCGGGCGCCGGAGGCGCTGCCCAGCAACCTGTCGCTGCTCGACCCGGTGACGCCGCGCTTCCGCATTGGCCGGCTGGGCTTAGGCTACGAGGCGGACGATGACCTGATGGTGATCTTCGCCCAGGAAATGCTGAGCGAGGAAGACGCCGCGCGGCGCGAGCCGGCTGTGGGTCGCTTCTGGGCCAGCCGGGAGCAGATGGCGGCGCTCAGCGCCCACGTCAAGAAGCTGGCCACGGCCGGCCGGCCGATCTGTGCGCTGTGCGGCAACCCCATCGACCCGGACGGGCACTTCTGCCCGCCCAGCAATGGCCACGCCTCCACCACCATCTTGCAGTGATGAGCGACCCGAACGAGCAAGCCATCTCGCTGGAAGACGCGCTGGACTTGCTGGCCAACGGCGAGATGACGGTGCGCGGCCTACTGCCGGGCAGTTCCAACTACACCTTCCTGGCTGACGTAAGCGCCGAGCACTACCAGGGCCTGGCCATCTACAAGCCGCGCCAAGGCGAGACGCCGCTGTGGGACTTCGCTCACGGCACGCTGTGCAACCGGGAGCTGGCCGCCTATCTGCTCAGCCAGGCGCTGGGTTGGACGCTGGTGCCGCCCACAGTCCTGCGCGCCGGCCCCTATGGCAAGGGAGCGGTACAGTTCTTTGTCGACGCCGACTTCAGCCAGCACTATTTTACCTTTCGCGACGAGCCGGCCTTGCAGCCTGCCTTGCAGCGGGTCGCAGCCTTCGACCTGGTGATCAACAACGCCGACCGCAAAGCGGGTCATACCCTGCGCGACGCGCAGGGTCGCGTGTGGGCCATCGACCACGGCGTCTGCTTCCACGCCCAGCCCAAGCTGCGCACGGTGATCTGGGAGTTCGCCGGCGAGCCCTTGCCGGCCGACCTGGCGGACGATCTCACTGGGCTGCGGGCGCAGTTGGACGAGGGATGTGAGCTGCGCAGCCAATTGGCCGGCCTGTTGAGCGGAGCCGAGTTGAAAGCGCTGGCCCGGCGCACTGAGCAGTTGCTGGACAGCGGCTCTTTCCCTGACCCTGACCCGCACCGACGCTCGTATCCCTGGCCGCTGGTTTGAGAGGATAGAACCGTGCAACTGCCACCTGTGAACGATGCGTTTGCGGCCGATGTGGCCGCCAGCCAGACCGGCTCTCCTCCGCTGCCCTACATCACCGCCGAGTTCCCGGGCGTCGGCGGCCAGCTCAAGGCCGAGCCGGCCCATTTTGTCGTCGAGGAAATACCGCTCTACGAGGCCGGTGGCAGCGGCGCACATCTGTACGTCTCGCTGACCCGCGAAGGCTGGAACACCAAGCAGGTGGCCGATGC
>JBFYTD010000409.1:0-3373 GCA_041300885.1 Anaerolineae bacterium
CGTCGGCGGTCTTGCTGTCCAGGTTGCCGGTGGGCTCGTCGGCCACGACAATGGCGGGGTCGTTGGCCAGGGCGCGGGCAATGGCCGCGCGCTGCTGCTGGCCGCCGGACGTGGCCGAAGGCAGCTTGTCGGCGTGCTCGGTCATCTCCACCTCGTCCAGCAAGGCCATGGCCCGGCTGGCACGCTCCCTGGCCGGGTAGGTGTTACAGAAGTCCATGGGCAGCATGACGTTTTCGAGAATCGTCAGGGTGGGCAAGAGCTGGAAGAACTGGAAGATTACCCCCACGTGCTTGCCCCGCCAGACCGCCATCTGCCCCTCGCTGAGGGTGTGGACGGCCGTGTCACCGATCAGCACCTGGCCGGCCGTGGGCCGGTCGATGCCGGTGATCATGTTGATCAGGGTGGACTTACCGCTGCCCGACTTGCCGACCACAGACACGAACTCGCCCCGGTCCACCAGCAGGTCGATCTGCCGCAGCGCGATGAAGTCGCCGGCCGCGGTCTCATAGGACTTGCTGACGCTGCGCAGGTCGATCAGGTGGGTGTTGCCGTAGCGATAGCCGTCAGCCTCCACCACAGAGAGGCCGTTCTTTTTGGTTTTGGCGCGAAATCTGAACACGGGTAGGATGGCTCCTCGGTTTTGTTTTGCATGTTTTGACTATTTTACCAGACGCGACGCCCGGTAAGTGTGATCATACTCCCAGACGAGCGCTTTGTCACGTTCGGCAATATGACCTGCAAAATATGACGCCCGTCATACCCACGGCATGGCATTCTGGTGTATGCTGGGTTCTGTCTGCAACTCACCGGATCTCTGCCACGAATTGCGCCAATTGGACGAAGGGGATCCGGATATTTGTCGAATTCGCGCAATTTGTGGCACGGAATGAAAGGAATTCGCATATGTCAGAATCCGCTCTCATCTGGTTCGAGGTCATCTTCAACGTGGCCTATCTCATCGCTATCTGGGGCATCGTCTTCCTGATGACCCGGCACAAGGATCGGGTCGCGCCGCAGGATCGCCGCGTGGCTCAGTTAGGGCGTTGGGCCTTCTTTCTGCTGGCGCTGGGCGACACGGGGCACGTAGGCTTCCGCGTTTGGGCCTACGCCGCCGGCGGGCTGGAGAGCGCCGTCACCGTCCTGGGGCGCGAGGTGGGATTGGTCGGCCTGGGCGCGCTGGCCACGGCCGTCACCGTCACCTTTTTCTACGTGCTGATGCTGATGCTGTGGCAGGCGCGCACCGGCAAGCCCTACGGCTGGTTCGGCGCGCTGCTCTTCGCCATGGCCGGTCTGCGGCTGCTGCTGATGATCCCGGCCGTCAACCAGTGGAACAGCGTAACGCCGCCGCAGCCCTGGTCGATCGTGCGCAACCTGCCGCTGACGGTGCTGGGCCTGGGCGTGGCCTACCTCTTCCTGCGCGACGCCCTGCGCACCCATGACCGGCCCTTCGTTTGGGTGGGTGGGCTGATCGTCCTCTCCTACGCCATGTATATCCCGGTGATCCTCTTCGTTCAGCAGGCGCCGATGGTGGGGATGCTGATGATCCCCAAGACGCTGGCGTATGTGGCGATTGCGGTGGTGTTGTGGCGGAGTTTTTATGGGCGGGAGCTCAATATGGCCGTCGTCCCTGCATGACGCCTTCGCCGGACAGTGGCTGCCCGTCCTGAGTTGGCGGCAAGCAGCCACTTGCGCTATTTGTATATCTGTATCTTTTGAGATACACTGTGGGCATGATAGAGATTCGCCAGACGGATGTCTACGTCCAGTGGTTTGCCAGACTGCGTGATCGGCAGGCTCGCGTTCGCATCGACGTGCGTATCCGTCGGCTCTCGTTAGGCAATCCTGGCGATGTTAGGCCTGTTGGCGAAGGCGTTTCTGAGTTGTGCATCGATTATGGCCCCGGCTATCGCGTCTACTACGTGCAGCGTGGTTCCACGGTGATCGTCCTGCTCGCTGGTGGCGAAAAAAGCAGGCAGAGCCGGGACATTCGAATCGCGTTAGAATTGGCGCGCCAAGTTTGAGGTGTGAAATGGCAGAAAGCAAGCTGCAAACGCGGCTCTGGGATGCGGTTGAGCATCTCGAAACTGACGAAGACATGGTGGCCTATCTGGATGCTGCGCTGGAAGACGGCGATCCTGGCGTGATCGTCGCTGCGCTGGGTGATATTGCGCGCGCCAAAGGCATGACCCAGGTCGCCCGTGAAGCCGGCGTGGGGCGGGAAAGTCTGTACAAGGCGCTGTCACCCACTGGCAATCCTGAGTTCGGCACCGTGCTCAAGGTCGTCCAGGCGCTTGGCTTGCAGCTCCGTGTGCAGCCTGCACAGGCGTGAAACCGTTTCCTTCGAGGGTTCAGTCAGGAGGCTTGTTTCGCTATGAAGATGGCAAAGATCGAGGCAGCCATGCGCGTGACGCTGGCGTTCAATGACGCCCTCAACCGCCACGACGTCCCAGCTATGATGGCGCTGATGAGCGAGGATTGTGTTTTCGAGAACACCAGCCCCGCGCCTGATGGCACGCGCTACGTCGGCAAGGCGGCCGTGACGCAGTTCTGGCAGGACTTCTTCCGCGCCGCGCCCGAAGCCCGCATCCAGGTCGAGGAGATCTTCGGCCTGGGCTGGCGCTGCGTGCTGCGCTGGCGCTACGACTGGGTGGACGCGGCCGGCGAGCCGGGCCACGTGCGCGGCGTCGACATCTTCACGGTCAAGGATGGACTGATCAGCGAGAAGCTGTCGTACGTGAAGGGATAGCCGAACTGCGATAGCGGGTCGAGCGAAATTGTTTGACGCGGCGCCACCGCAATGGTAGAATGCTGGCGTGGCAGCCCGAGGAACGTTCCATAATACAAATAGCTGGCGTCAGGAGTATCCAGGAATGGCGACGAGAACGATTTCGGTTCAGGCAGGTAGTAGATGTGGTGATGGCTTTGCTCCCTGACCGCTTGGCAAGCGTGTACGACTTCGTGCGCTTTGTTCAGACCCAATCATCGGCAGTGACGCCACTGGCGGACATCTTCGGCGAAACCGACGAAGAAATTCGCGCCGACAACGAACAGTGGGAGCAAGAGTTTGCCGCCTCGCGTGAGCAACTGCGGGTCATGGCGCGCGAGGCCGGAGCGGAGTACCGTGCAGGCCGAACGACCCCCATGACCTTCACATCCGAAGGGCGTTTGGCCCGATGAAGTCGCTGGTCGAGGCGCGGTTTTGGAGATATTACGACCGCTTGCCCTCGGCTGCGCAGCGGGACGCCGACGTGGCATACAAGCTGTGGCAATCGGCGCCTTATCATCCCAGCTTACAGTTCAAGCGCGTGGACCCGCAAGATCCCATCTACTCGGTGCGCGTGGGCCGAGGTTATCGCGCATTAGGTTGGCTGGA
>JBFYTD010000037.1:0-9405 GCA_041300885.1 Anaerolineae bacterium
CGGTTGTGACGTCGGCCTCCACCGGGCTGCTGCTGTCGCCGGACTGGCAGTTCATCCTCAAGGGTTCAGTGACCTTTATCGCGATTCTCGCCCAGCGGTTCGCCCTTGAGCACAGGAAAGTCTAAGAGAGGAGTCGATTGCCGTGAACAGCACAAGCCAGAAGCCAACACGAGTCACGCCGGATCGGTCGCGAGACGTGCGTGCAACCATCAAGAAGTACTACATCTACGTCGTTCTGCTCTTCATCGTCTTCGTCTTCAGCGTGGTCAAGTTGGGCGAGGTAGAAATGTTCGGCCGGGGGCATTTCCTCAGCCCGGACAGCGTCGTCAACATGCTGCGTACCGCCGTGCCTGTCTTGACGCTCAGCGGTGCGTTCACACTCCTAATGATCTCCGGCTACATCGATCTGTCGGTCGGCAGCGCAATGAGCCTGAACGCCGTGGTATTCGCCCTGATGATCCTCAACGGGGTGCCCTTCCTCCTGGCCTTTCCGATCACCCTGGTCCTGGGCGTTATCTTGGGGGCGATCAACGGTTATCTTGTGATGAAACTACGCATCACGCCCGTGATCGCGACCCTCGTGACTCTGCTCATCTTCAAGGGACTCGCGTTGCTGATCGTTCCAGACGGATCCTCAGCCATCAAGAGCATCCCAGGTAAGCCGATGCCCGAGTGGATCAACGACTATGCTCGCCATGATGTCCTGCTCGGCCTGCCGATGGCGTTCTTCGTCGCCGTAGCCTTGATTGCAGTGCTGGTCATCGTTCAGCGGAAAACGATCTTGGGCAAATACGCGGCCGCAGTCGGCGGGAACCGCACCGCGGCAGAGCTATCCGGCATCAATGCCGTCAAGGTGGTTTGGTTCTTGTACATCCTCGTTGGGGTTTTTGCCGCTCTGGCCGGCATGGCGCGGGCCAGCTACATGTCCTTGGGGGATCCGCTCTCAGGCGATAACATGGAGCTTACCTGCATCATTGCGGTCTTGCTGGGAGGAACGGCTTTTTCAGGTGGCGAGGGTTCAGTTGCAAAGACAATGGTCGGCGCCCTCATCGTCATTTCCATCACCACCGGCCTGATGACCGTCATCCCCGCGTACTGGCAGACAGTGGCCATGGGCAGCGTGCTGCTGATCGCCGTCGTCCTCAACCACCTGCTGGTGCGAGAGCCGGCGAAGTAGAAGCGGATATGCCGCCGCAGAAGGAGCGTCTGTGATGCTGGTTGATGAACGGATCCAGGTGGACTTTAAAGGGAACGATCGTATTGCACGGACCGCCAAACCGCTACTTCCGCTTCGATCCATTCCCCGGGAGGCTAGAACCGTGATGCCGGCAGTGGCCGAGCAGCCAGTCGGCCTGTACGAGAAGGCGCTGCCCGCGCCATGGTCTTGGGAAAAGCGGCTGGCTATGGCGGCCGAGGCCGGCTATGACTTCGTCGAGATCTCGATTGACGAAAGCGACGAGCGATTGGGCCGGCTCGCCTGGCCGGCTCCAATGAAGGCAGATCTGCGCCGGAGCATCGCGGCAGCCGGCGTCCCCATTTTGACCATGTGCCTGAGCGGGCATCGTAAGTATCCGCTGGGCAGCAGGTCACCTCAGGTGCGCGAACGGGCGGAGACGATTATGCGCCAGGCGATCGAGTTTGCAGCGAATGTAGGAGTGCGCATCGTCCAGGTCGCCGGCTACGATGTCTTCTACGAGGAAAGTGACGACTGCACTGTGGCTCAATTCGTGGATGGACTGTGCCGTGGCGCGGAACTGGCCAGCCAGGCTGGTGTCATGCTTGCGCTGGAAAACGTGGACGTCCCACTGACCGAATCGCTCGCGCGCTGCATGGCAATCGTGCGCCAGGTTGACTCGCTGTGGTTCCAGCTCTACCCGGACATGGCTAACGTGGCCGCGGCCGGCTACGATCCGGTGACAGAGCTGGCGCAGTGTGACGGCCACCTGGTTGCCATGCACGTGAAAGATAGCTTGCCCAAGACTATCCGTAGAGTACCCTTCGGCGCCGGTATTGTGCCGTTTGAGCAGGTATTCCGGACGCTGGCCGCCATGAGCTACCGCGGGCCGCTGGTGGTGGAGATGTGGGCCGACCCACAGGCCTCCGATCCCCTGGCGACGGTTCGCGACGCCCGCCAGTTCGTGGCCAATCAGGTCGCGCTGGCCTACCCGGCGCTCGCGCCATTCACGACATACTCAAAATCCCAGACTCCGGAAGTGGCCGAACACCTCGAAGAAGCAGTTCATGGCCGCTAGATCGGGCACTTCCGAAGTCTCTCCGCCAAAGGAGCAATCATGTTACTCGAACAACTGCGCCACGACGTTTGGAAGCATAATCTGGAGCTGCCAAAGTATGGCCTCGTGGTCATGACCAGCGGCAACATCAGCGGCCGCGACGCTGAGAGCGGGCTGGTGGTGATCAAGCCCAGCGGCATCAGCTACGACGAGATGACCCCTGATGACATGGTGGTGGTAGACCTGGATGGCGCGGTGATCGAGGGCCATCTCAAGCCCTCCACCGACACCGCGACGCACCTTTACGTCTACCGACACCGGCCAGATGTTTTTGGCATCGGGCACACCCACTCGACTTATGCGTCCAGCTTTGCGGCGCTGGGCTGGTCCATCCCGGCTGCCTTGACCACATGCGCTATGCTGGGCGGCGAGATTCACTGCGGCGGCTACGCGGCCATCGGCGGCGAACAGATCGGCGCCGAGATCCTGCGCGTCATCGGCAGCAAGCGCGCGGTGCTGATGCAGAACCACGGCGTCTTCACCATCGGCGATTCGCCCCGCCAGGCCGCCAAGATGGCCGTCGAGCTGGAGGAGATCGCCAAGATCACCCACCTGGCGATGCTCAAAGGCGAGCCGATTCTGCTGACCGAGGAGCAACTGGCCGAGACCGGCGACATGTACCGTACCGTCTACGGCCAGCACTGAGAGAGATCATCATGGCAGAGCTTTCCTCCAAAGAGCGCATGCTCAGGGTGCTGCAACGCCAGGAGCCCGATCGCGTCCCGCACTTCGAGTGGCTGGTCGACAGGCGGGTGCGGGAGGCGTTGCTACCCGGCTGCACGGATCCCAACGAGTTCGCCGTGCGCATGGGCCACGATGCGGTCATCGTCGATCCTGTCTTTGCCAAGACGCCCCTGGCCGGCAACCGCTATCGGAGCGAGTGGGGCTACGTCAGCCAGCAGACCGAGGAAGAGCACGGCGTCGAGGTGGAGTCGCCCATCCGCACGCTGGCCGACTTCGAGCGCTACACCCCGCCCGACCCGCATGCGCCAGGGCGCTACGATGCCATCGAGCGGGCGCTGGCCAGCTACGGCGACCGCTACGCCGTGATCGTCCACCTGAACGACGTCTTCTCGATCCCGCGCACCCTAATGGGCATGGAGAACCTGCTCATGGCCGTCGCCGCCGAGCCGGAGCTGGTGCAGGCGCTGGTGGAGATGTCGGTGGACGTCAACCTCCAGATGGCTAAGGAGATAGCCCAGCGCGGCGCCCAGTTCGTCTACACCGGCGACGATCTGGCGTGGAACAAAGGCCCATTGATGTCGCCCCGCCATTTCCGCACGCTGTTGTTTCCGGGTCTGTGCAGGGTCGTACGCGGCTTCAAGGAGCTGGGCCTCTACGTCATCAAGCACACCGACGGCAACCTGTGGTCGATCCTAGACATGCTGGTGGAGTCAGGCATCGACTGCCTGGATCCCATCGACCCCGTGGCCGGCATGGACCTGGGCGAGGTCAAGGCCAAGTACGGCCAGCGCATCGCGCTGAAAGGCAACGTCGACTGCGCCAGCCTGATGACCTTCGGCGCGCCCGAAGACACTGCCGCAGCCACTAAAGAAGCCCTGCGCCAGGGGATGCCTGGCGGCGGCTACATCCTGTCCTCCAGCAACAGCATCCATTCGGGCGTCAAGCCGGAGAACTATCTGGCCATGCTGCACACGCTGCGCGAGTTCGGCAGCTATTAATCACAACACCGCTCGGGCCGGTCTGTGCATAGCCCCCCGGAGGGGCCGACCGTGCCCGTCGGCACAAAGGCGCCACCATGACTTACCTGGCAGGCATAGACCTGGGATCGACAACCCTGAAAGCGGTGATTTTTGATCTGGCCGGCAACGTCGTTGCCAGCGCCTGCCGTCCCACTGTACAAGTCCATCCCGACCCTGCCCACCCCGAGTGGACCGTGTGGATGCCCGACCAGATTTGGGGCGGCGCTGCTGCTGCTATGGCGCAAGCCGTGGCCCAGCTTGACGATCCCGGCAGGATAAAAGGCGTGGCTGTGACCGGCATGGGCATGGACGGCGTCCCGGTCGACGAGCGTGGGCGGTGGCTCTATCCATTCATTAGTTGGCACTGCCCTCGCACACAGCCGCAGTTCGACTGGTGGTCGCAGCACATCACGGCCGAGAAGACCTTTTCCATCGGCGGCAACACCCTATGGCGCTTCTCGACTGCGCTGCGTCTGCTCTGGATGGCCGAGCACGAGCCGGAAATCCTGCGGCGCACGCACAAATGGCTGCTGATTGAGGACTATGTCAACCTGATGCTGTGTGGCAGGATGGCGACCGACTACACCATGGCCTCCTGCACCCTGCTGTTCGACCAACGCCCGCTCGCCTGGTCGGATGAGCTGCTGCGCTTGTCGGGCATCGACCGGCGCTTGCTGGCCGACCCCTACCCCAGCGGCACGCTATTGGGCGAGGTCACCCAGGCAGCGGCCGCGGCAACGGGTCTGTCGGCCGGCACACCGGTGGTGCTGGGCGGCCACGATTACCTGTGCGGCGCGCTGCCGGTCGGCGCGATCCGCCCCGGCGTGGTGCTGGACGTGAGCGGCACCTGGGAGATCGTGCTGGCTTCGATGCGAGAGCCCGTGTTGACGCCTGAGGCGCAGCGCACTGGCGTTACAGTCGAGGCTCACGTGGCGCGCGACATGTACGCCATCTGGGGCGGCGCGGTGTCGTCCGACATGCTCGAGTGGTACCGGCAGCAGTTCGGTTTCGAGGCGAAATTCCAGGCCAACCAGTGCGGCGGCGTCGATTGGGACTTCCTGATGGCCGATGCCGCAGCCGCGCCGGCGGGCTCGCATGGCGTCATGTTCCTGCCCCACCTGTCGGGCGCAGGCTGCCCGACGGTGGATCCCCGCTCGCTGGGCGCATTCGTCGGGCTGAGCAATCGCGCTACCAAGGGCGACATGCTGCGCGCTGTCGTCGAAGGGCTGGACTACCAGTTCCTGGACATCGTTAGGACTCTGCGCAACGACCTGGGCGTGCCGTTCGACCGGTTAGTTGTCGTCGGCGGTGCAGCCAAAAACCGCTTCTGGATGCAAAATAAGGCCGACATGGTGGCCGGCCTGTTTGGACGTACCATCGAGGTGTCCGACGTCGCTGAAGCCACCGCACTCGGCGCTGCTATGCTGGCCGGCATTGGTGTCGGGCTGTACCGGGACGAGGCGGACGCCTACGCCCACGTCCAACAGCCCAACACGGCCTACGAGCCGGATCCATTGGCCGCTGGAGTGTATGCCAGACTTTATCCGATCTATCGGCAGCTCTACCCGGCGCTCAAGTCAGTCAGCCACGCGTTATCGCCGTGGGTGTAGCCGGCAACAAAGGAGACGACACCATGCCATCCTACCTGCTAGGCATCGACAACGGATTGACGATCTCGAAGGCTGCGATCTTCGACCTGGATGGTCGCGAGGTGGCCGTGCAGGGGCACAAAGTGGCGCTGAACTACCCACGGCCTGCCTGGGTCGAGCGGGACAGCGAGGTGGTGTGGCAAACCACGGCCGCGGCGATCCGTGAGGCCATCGACAAGGCAGGGATCGATGCGAGGGACATCATCGGCATCGGCAACTCGGCCCACGGCAACGGCATCTACCTGGTCGATAAGTCAGGCGCAGCGCTGGGGCCAGGGGTGGCCTCGATGGACAACCGCGCCAGCGATATCGTCGACGAGTGGTCGCAGCCGGGCGGCGTGCGCGAGCGCGCCTTCCCCACGGTGCTGACCAACATCTGGGCCGCCCAGCCGGCGGCCTTGCTGGCCTGGTTCAAGCAACACAGGCCGGAGATCTATCGGCAGATCGGCCACGCGTTCCCGTGCAAGGACTACATCAAATTCCGCCTGACCGGCGCGGCTACCTCGGACTTCTCCGATATCAGCGGCACCAGCCTGTACGACAGCCGCAACCGCCGCTACTCGCCGGAGCTGCTCGACCTGTACGGCATTGGCGACATACTGCCCGCGCTGCCCCAGCCCATCGAGAGCCACGCCATCGCCGGCCGGGTGACGCGCCAAGCTGCCGCCGAGACAGGACTGGCGGAAGGCACGCCGGTGGTCGGCGGCATGTTCGACATCAACGCCTCGGCCGTGGGCGCGGGCGTGATCGACGAAGGGATGCTGTGCATCATCGCCGGCACCTGGAGCATCAACGAGGTGATTACGCGCCAGCCGCTGGTCGACCCGCGCATCCTGATGTGTACGCTCTTTGCCGTGCCCGGCCTGTGGCTGGCCACCGACAGCAGCGCGACCTCGGCCACCAACCTGGAGTGGTTCGTCACCAACTTCTGCTACGAGGAGAAGCTGGCGGCGGAGGCTCGGGGGATTTCGGTGTACGAGGTGTGCAACGAGATCGTCGCCAGCCTGCCGCCGGGCGGCACGGACGTCATCTTCCATCCCTTCCTGTTCGGCTCCAACGTCCAGGCCAACGCGCGGGCCGGCTTCTACGGGCTGGGTTCGTGGCACAGCAAGGCGCACGTGCTGCGCGCCCTGTACGAAGGCGTCGTCTACGGCCACCTGGACCACGTCAACCGGCTCAGAGCGGCCGGCGCGCCGATGAACATGGCGCGCCTGACTGGCGGCGGCGCGCGCAGCGCTGTGTGGTCGCAGATGTTCGCCGACGTGCTGGATCTGCCCATCGAAACACCGGCCGCCACAGAGATCGCCGCGCTGGGCGCAGCCATCGCGGCCGGTATTGGCGTCGGCGTCTATGCCGGCTATGACGACGCGATACGGCAGACAGTGCGCATGCTGGGACGTTGCGAGCCGCGACCAGAGGCAACGCCCAAGTACCTGGCGCGCTACCAGGAGTACCTGTGCCTGCTGGAAGCTATGCGCGAGCCCTGGCGGCGTCTGGAAAAGCTGAGCCATTGACCCAGTGGCCGGCCCGCTTGCACGCAGTTGCACAAAGGTGAACGGCGTTCTTGCCATCGCGACGCCGACGGCATAGAATACAGGTCAGGCTGGCAAGCATTTATTTGGACGGCAGGTCCCCTCGGAAGGAGCGGGTATGGAAGAGGAACGCATAGAGGTCCTGACTCAGGTGGCCATCTGGTACTACGAGGAAGGGCTTAACCAGGCGGACATTGCCGAGCGCATCGGCAAGTCACGGTCGATGGTCTCGCGCTTATTGGACCAGGCGCGCGAGGCCGGGTTGGTCGAGGTGCGCGTGCATTATCCCCTGCGCACCGACCTCGAACTGGCGCAACGGCTGTGCCATGCCTACAACCTCGCCGAGGCCCATGTCCTGGCGGAGTCGCCAGAAGACTATGGGCTGCTGCTCCGGCGCCTTGGCGAGCTAGGCGCTCGTCGTCTGCAGGAGATGTTGCATTCGGGCATCGTCATCGGCCTGAGCTGGGGCACCGGCGTCCATGCGGTAGTCAGCGCGATGCGATCTACCCCCGTGCCCAACGCCACCGTCGTGCAACTGATCGGCGCTGTTGGCCACGGCGACCCGATGGTCGATGGCCTGGAGCTCGCGCGCTGGCTGGCGCAAAAGCTGGGCGCTTCCTTTCGCTTCCTCTCTGCGCCGCTGCTGGTGGAAGATGAAGTCGTTGCTCAGGCGCTGCGCCGCGAGCGGATCAACCAGGAGACCCTAACCCTGGCTGCGCAGGCCGATGTGGCCATCATCGGCATTGGCACGCCGGATCCAGACTACTCCAGCCTGGTGCGCGCCGGCTATCTCAGCCGCAGCGATATGGAGGAACTGATCGCCGCCGGCGTGGTCGGCGACGTCGTCGCCCATCAGTTCGACGACTGCGGGCGGCTGCTGGACATCCCGGCCAACCGCCGCGCCGTCAACCTGGATGCCGAGTCCATTCGCAGAATCCCGAAGGTTATCGCCGTTTCGGGAGGCGTACCAAAAGCCAGAGCAATCGCTGCCGCGCTGCGGGGCGGCTACTGCAACTGTTTAGTGACGGACGCCAAGACAGCCCAGATGGTCCTCGACCTGGCGCATGAGCGCCGCAAAGAGCCTTAAGCAGCCGCGCGACGAGCGCGCATGAAGGATAACAGCCATGTTCGAAGTTGAACACATCGTCAGTGTAGACAACGAGGTTGGTGAAAGTCCGCGCTGGGACGCCGGCGAGCAGGCCGTTTACTGGCTCGACATCTGGGACAGCCCAGCCGTCTTTCGCTTTCAGCCTCACGGCAAAGTACTCACCCGTTGGACACCTGGTCTGCCGGTAACCGGACAGGCGCGTCGCGCCAGCGGCGGCTTCGTGTTTGCTACCCGGACGGGGCTCTACCTCTGGGACGAACACACGGGCGAGAGCCAATTCATCCACGATCCGGAAGCCGGCAACCGTCCGGTGCGCTTCAACGACGGCTCGGCCGACCGCATGGGCCGCTTCTGGGCAGGCTCCACCTATGCCGACGACCAGTTCCGGCCCGAGGGCTCGCTCTACCGGATGGGCATCGACCGCAGCGTACAAAAGGTGGCCGGCGGGCTGGCCTGCTCCAACGGCCTCGGCTGGAGCCCGGACAACAAGACCATGTACGTCACCGCCCAGTTTGCCTACGAGCTGCTGGCCTTCGACTTCGACCTGGCCACGGGTGAGGTCGCCAACCGGCGCAGTTTCGCTAAGGTGCCGGAGGCTGACGGCCTGCCCGACGGGCTGACGGTCGACGCCGAAGGCTTCGTTTGGAGCGCACAATGGGGCGGCTGGCGCATCACCCGCTACGACCCCGACGGCAAGATCGAACGTGTGGTCAAGCTGCCGGTGCCGAACCCCACCAGTTGTGTCTTTGGCGGGCCTGACCTGACAGACCTGTACGTGACCACGGCCTGGCTGGGGCTGAGCGACGAAGAACGCCGCGCCGCGCCCGGTTCGGGTGATCTGTTCGTGGTGCATACGGACATCCGGGGGCTGCCGGAGCCCAGGTTCGCCGGATAGCACAAAACCAAACGTCAACCGCTTACATGCGGATCAACCTCAGAAACTCCCCAAACAAATCGTGTGCATCGTGCGGACCGGGCGCGGCTTCCGGGTGATACTGCACGCAAAACACCGGCCTGCGCTTGAGCCGCATCCTTCCAGCGAGCCGTCGTTGAGGCTGACGTGCGTGATCTCGACCTCGGCCGGGTCGAGGCTGGCGGTGTCCACCTGGTAGTTGTGGTTCT
>JBFYTD010000410.1:0-3357 GCA_041300885.1 Anaerolineae bacterium
GCCTTGCTGGCGATGCAGCCGGCCATTTCTGGCGGGCAGTCGTTGGCCTGGAGCTTCACCTGGATCCCTTCGTTTGGTCTGCAAGCCGGGCTGTACTTCGACGGCCTCAGCGCGCTCTTTGCGCTGATCGTGACCGGCATCGGGGTGCTGGTGGTGGTGTATGCGGGGTATTACTTCAAGGAGACTCCCGCCCTCACCCCGGCCCTCTCCCAGGGGGAGAGGGGGCCAGAACTCCCTCTCCCCCTGGGAGAGGGCCGGGGTGAGGGTGAGAACCACGCCCGCTTCCTGACCTACTTGCTGCTCTTCATGGCCTCCATGCTGGGCGTGGTGATGGCGGGCGACGTGATCACCCTTTTCATTTTCTGGGAAGGCACCAGTATAACCTCCTTCCTGCTGGTGGCCTATAAGACCAAGGACGAAGAAGCGAGGAGGGGCGGCTTCCAGGCGCTGTTCATCACCGGCGGCGGCGGCATTGCCCTACTGGCCGGCCTGTTGATGGTCAGCACGGTCACGGGCAGCACCCAGTTCGCAGACATCCTCAGCAACGGAGACGCCCTGCGCAGCAGCGCGATCTACCCGGTCATGCTGCTGCTGGTGGCCTTTGGCGCCTTCACCAAGAGCGCCCAGTTTCCTGCCCACATCTGGCTGCCGCGGGCCATGACTGCGCCCACGCCGGCCAGCGCCTATCTGCACTCGGCCACCATGGTCAAGGCCGGCATCTTCCTGATGGCGCGCATGAACCCGGCCCTGGGCGACACGGAC
Source organism: Anaerolineae bacterium (assembly GCA_041300885.1). Taxonomy (GTDB): domain Bacteria; phylum Chloroflexota; class Anaerolineae; order JAAEKA01; family JAAEKA01; genus JAAEKA01. The sequence goes on from JBFYTD010000410.1 coordinate 763, forward strand.
CTGTGGTTCTCGCTGCTGACCGGCTTCGGCATGGCCACCATGCTGATCGGCGCCTACCTTGGCCTGAAACAGAACGATCTCAAGGCGCTGCTGGCCTATTCGACCATCAGCCAACTGGGCGTGATGATGGCATTGATCGGCCAGGACATCCCAGAGGCCTTCAAGGCCCTGGTGATCGCGGTGCTCGCCCACGCGCTGTACAAGAGCGCTCTGTTCATGGTGGCCGGTATTGTCGATCACGGGACTGGCACGCGCGACCTGCGCCGGCTGGGCGGGCTGCGCAAAGCCATGCCGGCTTCTTTTGTCGTGGCAGCAATAGCAGGCTTGTCCATGGCTGGCCTGCCGCCGATGTTTGGCTTCCTGGCCAAGGAGACCTTGCTGGTTGCGACGACCCATCCCACCCTGCCGCAGTCCATCGGCAACGTCATGGCGCTGCTGTCGGTGGCGGCCGGCGCGCTGTTGCTGGCCCAGGCCGGCCTGTTTGTCTGGGATACCTTCCTGGGCCAGCCGCGCGACCGCTCGATTCACGCCCATGAGGCGCCCTGGGGCATGTGGCTGGCGCCGGCCATCCCGGCTGCGCTGTCGCTGCTCATCGGCCTGGCGCCGGAACCGCAGTTCTTGGCCGACTTTCTGGCCAATGCCGCCAAAGCTGCCTACGGCGGCCCAGTCAAGGTCTCCCTCGCGCTTTGGACCGGCCTCAATGTGCCTCTTCTGCTGTCGGCCATTGCTATCAGCGCCGGCCTGCTGATCTTCGTCTTTCGGGCGCGGGTGCGGGCCGTGTTGATGGCCCCGGGCGACCGCTGGGGCTTTCAACACATCTACGAGGGCGTGCTGGCCGGCATCGACCGCCTGGCCCAGGGGGCCACGCGCCTGCAAAACGGCAAGCTGCGCACGTACCTGTCGATCATGCTGGGCAGCACCCTGCTGCTGCTGGCGGCCGCGGCCAGCTTGAGCGGCACCCCACTGTGGCGCGCAGACTATCTGCTCACGCTGCCGGCGCTGGACTTCGCGGGTGAATTGGCGATCCTGCGCGCGGTGGCCATCGTCATCGTCCTGGGTTCGGCCATCGCCACCGTCGCCCTGCAGCGCGACTTTGCCGCGATCATCGCCTTGAGCGCCGCCGGCCTGGGCATGGCCTTGTTCATGGTGCTGGAGCCGGCCCCGGACGTCGCCCTGGTGCAGGTGGTAGTGGATATCCTGTCCACCGTGATCCTGGTGCTGGCGCTGACCCGCCTGCCGCGCATCCAGCGCCACCGCGCCCACGCGTTGACGTTTGCCCAAAGCCGCGGCAGCCTGGCGCGCGACGCCCTGCTGGCCCTGGGCGCTGGCGTTGCAGTCGCAACTATAACGCTGATTGCGCTGGTCTCCCGCCCGCGCGCCAGCCTGGTCACGCCCTACTACGAGGCCAACGCCAAGAGCCTGACAGGCGCCAAGGACATCGTCGGCGCCATCGTGGTTGACTTTCGCGGCTACGACACGTTGATCGAGATCACCGTCTTCGCGCTGGCCGGCCTGGGGATCTACACCCTGCTGCGCTATGCGTCCAAAACGGCCGGCGACCCCGTGTCCAATCCGCCGCCGGCTCGCGCCAAGATCCTCGCGACGCGCGGCATAGGCGGCCAGCCCACCTCAGCCTTCGTCCATGCCCTGGCCTATGCCGTTCTGCCGCTGGCCATGGTCATTGGCGTCACGCACATGATGTACGGCCACAACCAGCCGGGCGACGGCTTCACCGCTGGCGTGATCATCAGCTTGGGCATCGCCTTCTGGTACGTCGTGTTTGGCTATGCCAACACTAAACAGCGCCTGCCCTGGCTCAAGCCCAGGCAACTCATCGCCGCTGGGCTGTTGCTGGCCATCGCCCAAGCCTGCATCGCGGCCTTGGTCAACGGCAGTTTCTTTTCACCGGTGGATTTCGGCGCTATGGCCGGCTTGCCGCTGCCGGATGGCTTCACCCTCAGCACCTCCTTCCTCTTCGAGGTGTCCATCTGCCTGGCCGTGTTGGGCAGCGCCTCGCTGATGTTGGACACGCTGGGGCATCCGGGAGAAGGGTAGATTGGGAAATTGGGAAATTGGTAGATTGGTAAGTTGGTCAGGTGACAGTCCAGCCAGATGGTTGAGACCCACACCGACTGACCGATCCACCAACCCACCACCCCACCAATCTACCAATCCACCAGTCCACCAATCTACCAATTTACCAATCTACCAATCGACCATGGAACTACTCACAGCTATTGCCATCGGAACCCTCTTCGGCATCGCCATCTTCCAGATCCTGCGACGCAATGTGATTCGCTCGGCTATTGGCGTCATCCTGCTGGGCAACGCCATCAACCTGTTCTTGCTCAGCACCGGCGCTTACAATGGCGTGGCCGCGGCCTACACCGACCTTGCCGGCCAGCGCAGCGACGCCTTGCCTCAGGCGTTGGTGCTGACGGCCATCGTCATCAGCATGGGTGGCCTGGCGTTCATTCTTGCCATGCTCTACATCGTCTCGGCGCGCTACAAGACCAGCGATCTTGACGAGGTAACAGGTTTGAAGAACTGACGTGATACGTAACGAGTAAAACGTAACCGGAAAGGCTTCCCGCA
>JBFYTD010000411.1:0-3352 GCA_041300885.1 Anaerolineae bacterium
GCCGACGGAGCAGCAACTGCGCCAGGAGATCATCCAGATCTGCCGCCTGCTGCACGGCGGCGGCTACTGCCTGGGCTACGACGGCAACGTCAGCGCCCGGCTGGACGGGGATCGCTTTCTGGTGACCCCCAGCGGCGTCGGCAAGGCCTTCGTGCGCGCCGATCAGCTCGTCATCGTGGACGGGGAGGGCAATCTGGCCGGCGCCGGCCGTTATGGCCCGCAGCGCGGCCTCAAGCCCAGCTCCGAGATCCTGCTACATCTGGAGGCCTACCGCCAGCGCCCCGACGTGCAGGCTGTCATCCATGCCCATCCCCCCATCGCCATCGCCTTGAGCATCGCCGGGATCAGCCTGGCCCGCTGCTTGCTGCCCGATATCATCCTCTACTTCGGATTGATCCCCACCACGGAGTACGCCACGCCGGCCTCGGCCGAGGGGGTGGCGGTGATCAGCGACCTGATCAAGAGCTACGACGCTCTGATCTTGCAGCGTCACGGCAGCGTCACCGTCGGCCCGACCGTCACCGACGCCTACCTCAAGCTGGAGAAGCTGGAACACACCGCGCTGATCACCAAGACGGTGGTCGATCTGGGCCGGGAAAAACCCTTCCCCCAGGAGGAGATCGCCAAGCTGGTGCAGTGGCGCAGCGACGTGGGCCTGATGCGTCCCGGCCAGGCCGACGACCTGTGTGCAGCCTGCGGGGTGTGCGAGTTGTTGGGGCGCAAGGCGTGTTAGCTGCGTAACGAGTAACCCGTAATGCGTAACCCGGAGAAGCGCAACGCATGCACAATTCCGGGTTACGCATTACTCGTTACGCATCACGCTTTCACGGCCTCGGCTCATTGCCGGGGCCGTTGTGGTTTGCGCAATTGGCGAAGCATAGCTATAATTGGCGAACATTTGTTCTGAACTTTTCGCCGCCAGGAGCTTCTCTTGAGCAAACCAGGCCAGAAGAAGCGCCTGGAGGCAGCCGTGCAGGCCATCCAGGGCAAATGGGGCGCGCAGGCGTTGCAGCGTGGCGCGCGCCCCAGCCCCGGCAGCGCGCCTGTGCCCAGTCTGTCCACCGGACTCGCCGCCCTCGACCACATCCTCGCCATCGGCGGGCTGCCTCTAGGCCACATCACCGAGCTGATCGGCCAACCGACCTCGGGCAAACGCACGCTGGCGCTGCACATCCTGGCTCACGCCCAGCAGCGCCACCCCTGCCTCTATATCGACTTGTCTCAGACCTTCGACCCTGGCTACGCGGCCGCCTGTCGGGTCAACTTGGCGCGGCTGGCCATCGCTGCGCCGGCCAATGCCAGCCAGGCGCTGGACCTGGCCCAGGACCTGGCGGCCGGTGGGCGCTTCGGCCTGCTGGTCTTCGACTCGACCGACGACTTGCTGGCCGCTGCGCTGCCGGCCAGCGCAGCGGCCGCAGCCCTGCGCCGCTTGCGCCAGGCGCTGCTGGACAAGCCCACCGCCCTGCTCTTCCTGACCGCGCTCCGCGCGGGCGCAGTCGACTCGCCCGACAACTACCCGGCCGGCTTCGCCCTGCCCCAGGCTGCGGCCGTGCGTCTGACGGTGCAGCGCAGCCGCTGGCAGCGCGACGGCGCCCGCATCGCCGGCTACAGCGCGCGCATCGCCGTGCTGCGCCACCGCTGGGCTGCGCCCGGCCAGGAGACTACCGTTCGTGTCACCTTCAACGGCGTCCACCTCCAGGCGCCCGGCACTTGAGCTCGTTTAACCTGCCATGCACGAAACGACACAAAAAGTGCCGGGCACCTTCGCGCGCGTCGCCTACCTGGTGACGCCGCACTTGCCAGTAGAGGTAGAGCGGCGCGAGCGGCCCCGCCTGGCCAGCCAGCCGGTGATCGTGGTCAACGACACGCGGCTGGCCGGCGCCTCAACCGTGCTGGACTGCTCGCGCAAGGCGCTGGAGCAGGGCGTGCAGCCGGGCATGGCGCTCAGCCGGGCCGAGCATCTCTGCCCCGAGGCCGCCTTCCTGCCGCCGCGCCTGGACCTGTACCGGGCCGCTGCGGCCGCGCTGTTCGATCTGCTCAGCAGCCAGATGCCGGCCGTGGAGCAGGCCCAGCCGGGCGGGCTGTACATGGACCTGCGCGGCCTGGAGGGGCAGGACGGCGAGGCGCTGGCCATCTGCCACGGCCAGTGCGAGGCCGTCGCGCGGGAGCTGCGCCTGCCTGCCACGGCCGGCGTGGCGGTCAACAAGTTCAGCGCCGAGGTGGCCTCGCTCAGTATCGGCCTCGGCCGCGTCCTGGTGCTGACAGCCGGCGCCGAACGGGCCTTCCTGGGCGGATTTCCGGTCACGATGCTGCCGGTCAACGAGGAAATCCAGCGCCGCCTGCACCTGTTCGGCCTGCGCCGGCTGGAGCAGTTCGCCCGCCTGCCGCCGGCCGCAGTGCTGGCCCAGTTCGGCTGGGAGGGGCAGCGGGCCCATCTTCTGGCGCGCGGCGAGGATAATCGCCCGTTGGTTCCCGGCCACGGAGAGCGCAGTGAGCAGGCCGGCCAGCAGTTCGATCCGCCGCTGGACAACCTGGAGACACTGCTGGCTGCGGCCGGCCGGCTGGTTCAGGCGCTGGCCCGGCGTATCGACGCCGCCCTGCTGCGCGCCGGCCGGCTGGCCATCGAGGTGCAGAGCGCCGGCGGGGCGTCGTTGGCGGCTGAGCGCACCCTGGCCGAGGCCACGGCCGACGCGAGCCGGCTGGGCCGGCTGGCCGAGACCCTGCTGCGCCCTCTGCCCTACAGCGACCGCGTCGAGGCGCTATCCGTCACCCTCAGCGACCTCAGCGCGCCCTCGCTGCACCAGCTCAGCCTGTGGCACGACCCGCAGGAGCAAGCCGCCGAGGCCCACCTGCGCCGCCTGGCCGCGCGCTACGGCCCCGGCTGCTTCCAGCGCAGCGCCCTGGTCGCGCCGGAACACCGGCTGGCTGGGCGGCGGTATGTGAGGGTAGATTGGTAGATTGGGTGATTGGTAATTGGGTGACTGGATGACTGGGTGACAAGATGATGCCGACTCTTGACACCCTGACACCCTGACACTCTGACACTCTAGCCCTCTGACCCTCTCCCCATGACCCAACTCTGGCCAGAAGGCATTCCCATCGAGGTTGAAGCGGCTGATGGGCGGCCGCTGGCCTTTCGTTGGCAGCAGCGGCGGCATGGCGTGCGAGCCATCGTCGAGCAGTGGGTGATCCACGACGACTGGTGGCGCGAGGAGCTGTGGCGGCATTACTTCCAGATCGAGACCGCCGACGCGCTGCTGTGCGTGCTGTACCACGACCTGCTGGCCGGCGGCTGGCGGCTGGAGCGGGTATACGACTGAAAATCAAACCGCCCGCGCAGGGCCGCGGGCGG
>JBFYTD010000412.1:0-3718 GCA_041300885.1 Anaerolineae bacterium
TTCTTCATGCACATGACCCAGCACCTGCTGCTGACCATGGTGGCTGTGCCGCTGCTGCTCATCGGCAACCCCTTCCCGGTGCTGGTCTGGGGGCTACCCAAAAAGGCCCGCCGGGCGGTGAGCAGCGTGCTCAGCGAGCGCTCGCCGGTGCGCCGCCCCCTGGCCACGGTCACCTCGCCGGGCGTCGTCTGGCTGCTCTACATCTGTGCACTGATCGGCTGGCACGACCCGGCGCTGTACAACCTGGCGCTGCGCAACCCGTTCGTGCATGACCTGCAACACTTGTCGTTCTTCGTGACCACTATGCTGCTGTGGTGGCACATCCTGGGCGTGGCTCCGCGGCTGCACCGCAGCCTCTCCGTCGGCCAGCGCATCATCTACACCATCTCAGTGGTGCCAGTCAACGTGATCATCGGTGTGGTGATTGCCTTCGCACCGTCGCCGATCTATAGCCACTACCTGAATGTGCCGCGGCTGCTGGGCCTGTCGGTGATGCAGGATCAGATGATCGCCGGCATCCTGATGTGGATCCCTGGCAGCGAGATGTTCTTCTGGGCTGCGTTGATCGTGCTGACGCAGGTAGTTAACGCCGAGGCCAAAAAACCGGTGCAGGCCGACGCGCCCTGGCTGGTGGACGAGCACGCTGCGGTGGGGGCGCGATGATAAGTCTTCGACGAGCCAAGAAACCGGGTTTTTCCGAAAGAACCCGGTTTCTTGGGGCGTTGATCGCGCTGGCGCTGGCCTTGCTGGCCCAGGCAGCGCCGGCCAGCGCTCACGGCGGCGGCGCCCCGCAGTTGGTGCAAACGCCGTCCGGCCCTTACCACCTGTACGCCTGGACGAACCCAAACCCGGCGCGCGCCGGCGTCGTCCACATCACCGTGGCGCTGACAGAGCCGGCCACGCAGCAGCCGGTGCTCAACGCCGCTGTCCAGATCGTGGCTGCACCAGGCGGCGGCAAGCCGGTCTCGGTCCGGGCCACGCACGAAAACGCGGTGATCAAGACCTACTACGAGGCCGACCTCGATCTGCCGGCTGCCGGCGCGTGGCAGTTCACCGTCTCGCACAGCGACGCCGCCGGCAGCGGCAGCGCCAGCTTTGAGCTGGACGTGCAGCCGGCCGCCCGCAACTGGCGGCCCATCGGTATCGGCGCGGTGTTGGCGGTGATCGCCATCGGCGCCTGGGTCGTATTGAAAAAGCAATGATCAAAGCACTGTTTAGCCGTCGATACATTCTGATGACCCTGTTGGTGGTGGCCGCTATGGCCGTCATGGCCCGGCTGGGCGTCTGGCAGTTGGAGCGCCGCGAGCAGCGCATCGCCCGCAACGCCGACCTGGTCGCCAAACTGGAGGCCGCGCCCACCTCGCTGAACGAGGCGGCGTTGGCAGCCACATGGCCGCTGCCCGAAGAGCGCAGCGCCGTGCGCAACGTGCAGGCCGAGGCTACGGGCGAGTACGACTTTGCCCGCCAGATGCTGCTCGTACAGCAGAATTACAACGCGATGCCCGGCGCGCATCTGGTGGTTCCCTTGGTGTTGGCCGGTACAGACCAGGCGATCCTGGTCGATCGCGGCTGGGTCCCTTTCGACGAGGTCCAGTCGGGCCGCTGGCAGCAATACAACGATCAGCGCGGGCCGGTGGCCATCAGCGGCCGGGTGCAGCCGTCGCAGATCCTTTCGGGCCGGGCGGCGGAGCAGGCCGGTTCCAGCGCCGCACTACAGGAAGCCAAGACCGAGTGGTACCGCATCGATATCGAGGCCATCCAGGGCCAGTTGCCGTATCAATTGTTGCCCGTGTATTTGCTAGAAGCGCCCGGTCCTGAAGGTAACATCGCCCTGCCCTATCGCATCGAACCGGAAGTTGATTTGACGGAAGGCCCGCACCTGGGCTACGCTGCGCAGTGGTTTGCCTTTGCCTTGGTCGCCGGTGTGGTCTACCTGGGTGTCCTGCGCTCCCGGCTGCGCAAGGAGCAGGCGCCGGATGAACCCGACGCCAGCGCCAATTACGCCGAGATGCTTCGATCCCTTCGGCCTCAGCATGACAGCGATTAACTACGTATCTCCAGCGCGGCGTCTCTTTTGGATAGTCTTGCTGGTAGCAGTAATGGTCTCGGCCGCAGGCTGCCAGCGGGCCAGCCAACAGACGCCGGCCGATCAGACGCCGGAGATCAGCGCAATCCTGGCCATTGAGCCGGCGCCGGCGCTGGTTGGGCCGGCCACCCTCTCGGTGCAGTTGAGCGACGCCAACGGCGCGCCGGTCGAGGGCGCAACGGTCAGCCTCAAGGGCGACATGAGCCACGCCGGGATGCAGCCGGTGCTGGCCGATGCAGATGAGACTGCCGCCGGCGTCTACGAAGCCCCGTGGGTCTGGACCATGTCGGGCGACTGGTTCGTGACGGTGACGGCGGCCCTGCCCGATGGCCGCACGCTGGTGCGCCGCTTTGATTTGACGGTGCGCAGGCCGTGAACAGAGCCGGTGGTTGAAATTAACCGGCTGAAGGCACGACACCTGCGCCTGCGCCGAGCCGCAGGCGAGGTGCAGGTGAGGCCCCGCGGGGCCTGGCAGAGTGAGTTTGAATGGCCGCCAAAGGCGCTTCCAATACTGAACTTTACCAACCGCACATATCGTTCGACCTGCTGCGCGTGCCGGGCTTGGGGCGGCTGCTGCGCTGGCGCTGGGGCCGGCTGGTCTTCCAGCTTCCCCTGCTGGCGCTGGCCCTGCTGGTAGTCTACGACGGGCTGACCGGGCCGCAGTTGGCGCCGCAGAATATCGCCACGGTCTCGGTCTGGGTCCACTATCGCGGGCTGGTGATGCTGGCGCTGCTGCTGGCCGGCAACCTGTTCTGCATGGGCTGCCCCTTCACCCTGCCGCGCACGCTGGCCCGCAAGATCAGCGGCCGCGGCCGGCGCTGGCCCAGAGCGTTGCGCAACAAGTGGCTGGCTATCGGCGTGTTCGTGGGCTACCTGTGGCTCTACGAGGCGCTGGACCTGTGGGCCAGTCCTGCCCTGACGGCCTGGCTGGTGATCGGCTACTTCGCAGCGTCCTTCGTGCTGGAGGCGCTGTTCGCCGAGTCGCCCTTCTGCAAATACGTCTGCCCGTTGGGCACCTTCAACTTCGTGGCCTCGACCGTCTCGCCGTTGCAGATCACAGCCCGCAGGGTGGAGGTGTGCCGCACCTGCGTGGGCAAGGAGTGCGTCAACGGCTCGGCGCAGACGCTGGGCTGCGGCACCGAGCTGTTCGTGCCGCAGATCAAGAGCAACCTGGACTGCACCTTCTGCCTGGACTGCGCCCGGGCCTGCCCGCACGACAACGTGGCCCTGGCCGCCCGCAAGCCGCTGAGCGAGTTCATGGCCCTGGTCTTCGCCTTCGCCGGCCTGGCCAACGCCTTCGGCATGACCCCGCCGGTCTACACCCTGGCGGCAATGCTCAGCCGGGCGCTGGGCACCAGGAGCGAGCTGCTGATCCTGGCGTTGATCTTCGGCCTGCTAATGGTGCTGCTGCCGGCCGCGTTGGGATTGGGCGCTGCGTGGCTCAGCCGGCGACTGGGCGCCGGGCAGGACGGCCGGGCCAGCCGCGGCAGCCTGCGGGTCGTCTTCGCCCGCTACGCGCCCACCGTCGCACCGCTGGCCTTCGCGATCTGGTTTGCCCACTACTGGTTCCACTTCGCCAGCGGCGCGCTGGCCATCGTGCCGGTGGTGCAGAGTTTCCTCCTCGACCACGGC